>JAHJSF010000067.1 GCA_018830405.1 Nitrospinota bacterium
GTCTCTATCCCCTGTAGGAATATCCAGGCATTGTCGGGAGATATGCAGGCCCCCAAATTACGGAGTGGAACCAGCCTCATTCTAAGGGCGAAGGCTACCGGATTGAGGTCACCAAGGTCGTGGGCATACCTTACCCCGTGGTAACTCTCATCCGGCTGATTGTAGAGGGAGAATTTCTTGTCTGTCCAATCAAACTTACCCGAGTCGACCACTATTCCTCCTATGGCCGAGCCATGCCCCCCCAGCCATTTGGTCAGGGAGTGGACGACTATATCCGCGCCCTCCTCTATCGGTTTCAAAAGGTAAGGGGTGGTGAAGGTGGAATCAACTATCAGCGGGAGATGATGTTTCTTGGCCACCTCAGATACTGCCTTTATGTCGGTAAATCCGAGAACAGGGTTACCGATTGTTTCTATATATACAGCCCTTGTCTTTTCGTTTATCTCTGCCTCATATTCATCAATACTGTTTGGATCGACAAAACGGACCTTTATTCCAAACTGGGGCAGAATGTTTTTGAACATGGTATATGTCCCGCCGTAAAGGTTGTTGGCGGATACTATCTCCTCCCCGGCCGAGCAGACATTTATTATCGAATAGAATATAGCCGCTGTCCCCGAGGCGAGGGCAACGGCCGCTGCCCCCCCTTCCATAGCGGCAACCCTCTGCTCCAGAATGTCCTGCGTTGGGTTCATAAGTCTTGTATATATGTTTCCCAATTCCTTGAGGGCAAATAGATTGGCTGCGTGTTCCGTGTTATTGAATGTGTAGGAGGCGGTTCTGTAAACAGGGACACCGCGGGAGTTGGTTGCCGAATCTGGCTTCTGCCCGGCGTGTATGGATAGTGTTTCGAACCTATATTCTTTATTATTCATGGTGTTTCCTTAAATGAGAAAAAAGAGTTTGAGTCTATATATTTGTTTAGCAACCGAGACTAAGGTAGCGTTCACCGGTATCGGGAAGAACTGTTACAACTCTTTGCCCGGCGGCAAGTTTTGAGGCTATCTTTAGTGCGGCAAAGGCGGCCGCCCCTGAGGATATTCCTACCAACAGCCCGTCATCAACGGCCAATCTCTTGGCCGTCTCTTTGGCTTCATTATCCGTAACGCGTATAACCTCGTCTATTATGTCACGGTTTAAAACCTTGGGTATAAACCCGGCTCCAATCCCCTGTATCTTGTGTGGACCGGCTACGCCACCCGATAGAACCGGCGAGCCATCCGGTTCTACGGCCACTATCTTTATGTTGGGGTTATTCTTTTTTAATATCTCTCCCACGCCGGTAATTGTTCCTCCCGTTCCGACTCCGGCCACGAAGGCATATATATCCATTCCGAGTGAGTCGATTATTTCAATTGCGGTAGTTCTTCTGTGTATCTCAGGGTTGGCAGGGTTATCAAACTGTTGGGGCATGAAGGCCCCCTTATCCTCGGCAATCTCCGCGGCCTTCTGTATAGCCCCCTTCATTCCCTCCGCTCCGGGGGTGAGGATAATATCTGCCCCATATGAGAGGAGTATCTGGATACGCTCCTTACTCATGGTGTCGGGCATGGTTAGTATGGCCTTGTAACCTCTGGAGGCGCTAATCATTGCTATCCCTATGCCGGTATTGCCGGAGGTTGGTTCCACAATAACCCCCCCCTTTTTTAGCAGGCCCCTTTTTTCGGCATCCTCTATCATGGCCAAGCATATTCTATCCTTTACACTTCCCCCAGGATTAAAATATTCTATTTTGGCATATATATCTGCCTTAATTGCTTCCGCAAAGCGGCCAAGTTTAACCAAGGGGGTTCCGCCTATAAGTTCAACAGTGCCACTATATGTATTCATCCTCAGCTCCTCTTTTATTGTTTTGGCGCATCTTTTTTGTACCACTGCTTAAGTCTATCAAGACCAGTATGTCCATTACAATAATGACGAATAATATCTTTAAACTCTTTTTGGGGGTAATTTTTTTATGAAACCGCGATTTTATTATTTCCACTATAGCCCCGAGACCTTTTTACCCTGTCGGTACTGTTGCTATAAAACCTCCTCAGTTTATCCAGTGCCTTAGACTCGATCTGTCTGACCCTTTCCTTGGTCAGGCCAAGGCTGTCCCCAATCTCTTGAAGTGTCTGTTTAATGTTATCGTCCAGCCCAAACCTCATTCGGAATACATCTTTCTCGCGAGAATTGAGACATAGCATAAGATTGTCTATGGTTATTCTATTGAAGGCCATTTCTTCCAAATCATTGCTGTCGTTCTCGTCAAGGTCTCCCAGAGCTACCCTGTTAATATCAACACTATCTATGGGGATGGCATCCTCAGATATGCCCATTATCTGAACCAGCTCTTCTTTGTCCATTTTGGTTGATTTGGCCAGCTCATCCAAAGTTGGTTTCCTGCTTAGTTTCTTGGCTAAGCGGTCTTTTACATGGCCGATCTTTTTCATTTTTCCTGCGATGTTTAGGGGAACCCTAATCATGTGTCCCTGCTCGTCAATGGCCCGAGTCATTGCCTGGTGTATCCAGTAGCTGGCGTAGGTGTAAGAGTTGTTGGTTATATCTATATCCTCATCTAAGCGGCTTTGCATCTTTAACAGCCCATGTTCCCCTCTTGAATTAGATCTAGATAGGAAAGCCCCCTGCCGCTATATCTATTGGCGATAGAGGCGACCAGGGATAGATTCTCTTCAAACATATCAGTATCTGAGTTTTTCCCCTTATAGTGAGAGGGGCTTGCCCCCTTTCCCCTTCTCATATGTTTTCTCTTTTCTATGTCGGCCAGGTAGAGACTCAATAATTTGTTTCTCTCCTTCCCCCCATCAATGTTGGCAATTTCATCTAACATGATATTGTCTCCTAATGCGTGGAGTAGAATTCCTACTCCACTATTATTTTGCCCGTCATACCCAAGTGATTGTTTTTATCGCAGACAACGGTGCAGTTGAAGGAGAATTCCCCTGTTTTGGTCGGAGTAAACTCAAACAACTCCTGATGTCCAGGATAGATAGGTTTGGCCTCTACCCCCAGCCCAGCGATACCAAAACCGTGTGATACAGCCGTGGTGTTGTTAACCCTGATCTTGACCAACTCTCCCTTCTTGACCCTTATTACCTCAGGGTTCCAACCGAAATTGTTGGTAGGCTTAACCTCTATAACGTTTCTTTTTTTGGTCAGGTTATCCTCATATTTAAATATAGCCTTGGCCGTCCCGATGGTGGCCAATAAGACCAAGATTACAGCGATAACCTCCTGAATTAATTTTGAGTGTTTCATTTTTTCTCCTATCCTATGAACATGGTAATTAGTAAGCCCGTAAATAATACGAGGTAAGCGGCTATCGGCATAAAGTTGACTATCGCTTCTCTGTCATCCTCAAACATCTGTCTCGAAAGCTTTATCCCCGTATCTATGGAGAAGGCCAACCCAAAGAGGAGAGAGGCTACCTGTAGGTAAGGCATTAACCAAGTCAGGAACGGAGTCCATAAGAACCCGGCTGTTCCGAAGAGATTCCACCCCCAGGCGAAGGGGTCTGAGACCACGTGGACCAGATAGGAGCTGTTGGGGAATAAGAACCCCAGGCTGAAGGCTACCCATAACATCAGTCCCAACGGGATGGTTGAATAGGAATAATTTACAAAGAGTTTTTTGTAAGATATCTCCTTAATCCCGCCAATTGCCTTCGATATATAGACAAATATCCCGTATGAAAAGGGTAAAACCAAAAGGGTGAATATGGAATGACTCAGGATATATTTAGCATATCCTAACCATGTTTCGGCGTTTTGCCATCTCTTTATCCCCCCCCAAGGTCCATTCATGAATATGAAGAAGACGATGGCACAGCCAATCATGATGAACGATTTCCATGACTCGTCCAACCCTCTCTTGGTGTCAACCACCAGGTCAACCCCCGGGGGGCGAATGTTTATGATCATATTGTCATAGGGGCAAGTCTTGAAACACTCTAGGCACATCCCGCAATAGGTATTTCTATCCATGCTGAATGGGGTCTGGTTCCATGGGCAGCCGTAACCGTTTTCGTCTCCGATGTAACAGGTCTTCTTTTTATGATTTTTGCATATCTCTTTATCCTTGCTCCTTATCTCCATCATGGCCATATTGGAATAGAGCCCCTGGAATCCCCCGATAGGGCAGACATAGAGACAGAATGTCCTCTTCTCAAAGACCAAGGCGGTTACCGTGGCCAGGGCAATTATGATGACATACATGATGAATGAGGCGATTGGTCTGGTTGTCAGGTATCCGTTGGCGTAGGTAGTCCCGATGAATATAATATTCACCAGCCACATATTTCTAAGGGCCTTGGGGAACTTTTTGTTAAGCCCCAACAATTTACTCCTAACCTTTAACAGGCCTGAGCGCTGGAACCAATCTCCAAAGAAGGGGAGGGGGCAGACCATGCACCATACTCTGGAGAAGAAAGGTACCAAGACGATCATCAGGAGGGCGTACCATAAAATCCAGACGAACATGATTCCGAAATTGTAGTTTCCGGCCGCTACCCCGCCTTTGTAGTCTGCTATCAAGATGACGGTGAAGAACATTATATTTACTATGATGAACAGAAAAGGTACCCAGCGGCTCCTGCACAGCTTTCTTACTATTGAGTACTGCGTCAGGTCAAAACGCCATTCCATAGGCATTAGCCCCAATATTCTGGTTCTGTTCTTCTCCTTGGAGAAAAGATATATGGAGAAGATGGCCACAAGGGCTGTAAGGAACAAGGACATATGATAGATCGTATTTGGTGCCACATTGAGCCTCCCCTTCATGTAGGGGTGGAAGGCCCCGCA
>JAHJSF010000068.1 GCA_018830405.1 Nitrospinota bacterium
CTGTTTTTCATAAGATAGCCAAAGAAAAGAATGGGATGATACTTGTCACCGGGGCAACCGGAACCGGTAAGACAACATCCCTAGCCACTATTTTAGAGGAAATTAATCGTACTACCCCTGCGCATATTATAACTCTGGAAGACCCGGTTGAGTTTGTACATACGCATAAAATGGCCACCTTTAACCAGCGTGAGCTGGGGAAGGATTTTGATTCTTTCTCAAACGGCTTGAGGTCTGCCTTAAGGCAGGCCCCTAAGGTTATACTGGTCGGGGAGATGAGGGACTATGATACCCTTGATATTGGATTGTCGGCGTCCGAAACCGGCCACCTGGTCCTCAGTACATTGCACACCATCGACGCCGGTCAGACCATAAATCGTATTTTAGGGATGGCTGATAATGAAGAGGAAAAGCAGATACGACTGAGGTTGGCCGATTCTTTGCGTTGGGTTGTTTGTCAAAGGCTTCTCCCCAAGAATGGGGGGGGGAGGGTGGCTGCATTTGAGATTATGTCAACCAGTTTAAGGATTAAGGATCTCATTTTGAATGGGGAGTCGGAGGATAACGACTTTTATAAAATTATCGAAGATGGGGAGGTTTACGGAATGATTACCTTCGATAAATCGATTGCTGATTTGTATAAAAAAGGGCTGATAACTGAAGATATTGCCTTGGCCTACGCCTCGAGAAGGGCGGTGGTTGGGAGGTTTATTGATCAGATAAAAAGCAGTAAGGGAGAGAAAACTACTGACATAGACGGCCTGCAGATAGATGAAGCATATGGAGATGCAATAAAGTATAAAAAGGGGACAAAATAACTATGGAACTTGTGTGTAAATCATGCGGCAATAAAATAGTTGTTCCTGATGATAAAATTCCAAAAGGGAAAAAGATTGCTATTTCCTGTCCTAATTGCCGGGAGAAAATAGTGGTCGGTCCGAGTGATGAAAAAGGGGTATCAAATGGAGAGACTTCTCGCCCCCCAGCTCAAAATCCTTACGTCGGTGAAGTTGATTTTGTAGGCGCCGAGGAGAAAATTGCCCTTATTTGTGACGAAAAACATAATGGCACTATCGCTCCTTTATTGAGTAAGTCAGGTTATAGGGTCAGGGTTTCCGGAGATCCCAAGGAGGCTCTTACCCTTATGCGCTTTTCCCTTTATGACCTGGTGTTTATTAATGAGGAGTTTGGCGGTAACGATATAGCCCAAAATGTGCCTCTGCAATATATTCAGTCTATGTTAATGGAGAACAGAAGGAATATACATGTCGTTTTAATGAGCCAAAATCTGCAGACTCTCAATAATATGGATGCCTATGTCAATAGCGTAGATTTAGTGGTTAATTATGCTGACCTAGATAAACTTGATCTTATAATTGAAAAAAGCTTGAAGGACCACGATCGCTTTTACAAGATCTTTAAGGAATCACTTGTAAAGCTGGGAAAGGACTAAAAGCCTGTTTTTATCTTAATTTTTAAGGATTAATATGCCTACATTTATATACAAGGTTAAAACCCGAACCGGCGAAACCGTTGGGGAAATGGCTGGAAACTCTAAGGGGGAGGTGGAGAGGCTCCTTAAAAAACAAAAAATCAGGGTTGTGTCGGTTAAAAAAAAGAAGGAGCCGATGTTTGGTAATCCGATGCCCAGCGACCGGGATATTGTTGTTTTTACCAGGCAGTTTGCCACCATGATAGGTGCCGGTCTCCCACTCCTGCAATGCTTGGTTATCTTGACCGAATCTACCGATAATAAAAGGTTTCAGGGGATTATAAAAGAGGCTAAAGAGGCGATTGAAAAGGGGGAAACTTTGGCGGAGGGGCTGAGGAAAAATCCGAAGGTTTTTGATAAATTATTTACAAATATGGTTGAGGCGGGAGAGATTGGCGGGTCACTTGACACAACTCTTTCCCGCTTGGCCATCTATAAAGAAAAGGCGGCCGCCCTAAAGGGACAGGTTAAATCGGCTATGGTCTACCCTGCCTCTATCGTTGCGATAGCCACCCTAGTAATAACCTTTCTAATGATCGCCGTTATACCCCAGTTTGCAGCTATGTTTGAAGGGTCGGGGCAGAGCCTCCCCTTGCCGACGGCAATTGTTATGAAGATGAGTGATTTTGTTGTTTCATACATCCTTTACGCAATTCCTCTCGCTTTTCTCGGGTTTTTAGGGTTTAAAAAGTATTATGACACCACAGGAGGGAAAAGGAGGGTAGATGCTTTACTGTTACGCCTGCCTGTCTTTGGCCCGCTAATTCAGAAGGTAGCCGTGGCCAAGTTTACCAGAACCTTGGGGACACTTTTAAAGAGTGGTGTTCCTATTATTCAGGCCGTTGATATAACAGGTAAGACGGCCGGGAATAAGGTTATAGAAGATAAAATCTTTGAGCTTATAGATGAAATAAAACAGGGGAAGAGTTTA
>JAHJSF010000069.1 GCA_018830405.1 Nitrospinota bacterium
AACCTTTAATAACCTGTCACCCTCACCCCAACCCTCTCCCCTCGAGGGAGAGGGGGATTGGGCAGTATCCCTGCTATACAACAAACTCCCTCTTGAAGAGCGGTGCATTGCACAGTATCTATGCTTACAACAAGTTTCCCCTCCCTCCCCTCAAGGGAGGGGACTAAGGGGAGGGTGCATAATAAACCGCTTCCCTTATCTTTTTAAGAACAGCTATTCTGTTCTCTATTAACTCATTATCCCAAAAACGAAGGACGGTGTATCCTTCTTTCTCAAGCCATTTATCACGCTCTCTGTCCCTTTGAGACTCATTTGGCTTGGCATGCTGACCGCCGTCAAGCTCAATTATTAAGCTCTTTTCGAGAGAAACAAAGTCTACAATATATTTACCAATAGGATGTTGACGTCTGAATTTTATTCCTTCAAATTGGACACAACGCAACTCTTTCCACAATAGCCTTTCTACATCCGTAGACCTTTTTCTGAGTCCTTTTGCTAGGTTTGTAAGTTTTGTCATTTTATCACCCTCACCCCAACCCTCTCCCCTCAAGGGAGAGGGAGGATTGTTTTAAGATGACCTATTTTATTCCCCCAAATACTGCAAAAATTCCATATTTATAGAAACAGTCGACCCCTTTAAACCCAATCTCTCTTAATGCATTGAGCTGGTCCTTAAGAGGGTCTAAGGTTTCATGATGTTCCTCTGCCTTATGTTTTTCCAGCATCTCCTCAATACGCTTTTCGTAAGAGGCTCCGTCCGGTTTTTCTAAAACCCATTCCTTCCAAAGTTTTTGATACCAAGACTCAATATTATCGTTAGGGGAACTTACCCCATCTATATTTATAAATGCCCCGCCAGGTTTAAGGTGAGAATGTATATATTTAAAGAGCTCGACTTTCTCATCAGCTACAAGGTGATGAATAGCCAGTGATGAGACAATAAAATCAGACTGAGGAAGCTCAATATTAGACCTCATCAACTCCTGAAAACTAAGTCCTAAGTAGATGAAGTTTTCATGCTCCTTAAACCTCTCCCTGGCCATCTGAATCATATTGTCCGAACCATCAACAAGGGTAGCCAGGAGAGTAGGGTCTTCCTTTAGAAGTTCGGCAACCAAGGCACCGTTACCGCAACCGAGATCTAAAACGGTACATCCCTTTTTCCCCTTCCCGAAATGCCGATAGAAAGAGGTCAGTATCTTAAGCAATCTTTGACGTTCCAATATTATATTATTGGAATCCTCGATATACTGCTCCACATAATCCTTCTCGGCCCACCTTGTCTCTTTAAACTCTGCCATATTGAATCCCAATGTTCATCATCTGATAAATATATTTTCCGTCGGCCGAGAGGTATCCATCGGCGCGGATAATAAGGTTATCATCATCTATACTATTTACAACAGCCTGAATCTTCACCTCTTTATTCTTTTGGACAATCTGCCCTCGATAAAGCCAAGCGTGTTTTTCTCCAATAACAACCGTTTCAACCATACCCTTAATCTTATCCCCCCATCTCTCCTGGGCTACAACCCTTAAGAGCTGTAGATAAGATTCAAGCCCGAGTGAACCGGGGCAAACAGGGTCTTGATAGAAGTGGGCCTTAAAGAACCACTCTTCAGGATTGACATACTTTATCCCCTCTATATATCCAAGTCGATTCGGTCCGCCATCTTTGACGTAATATTTTACCTCGTCCAACATACGCATCATGCCGGAAGGGTAGGGGGTAGTGCTGGGATATTCAAATGACTTGGCCTTCCCGATTTCGTCCGAAGTTGGAACATAAGATTTGGCATCTCTAATTCCTACCTGTTCAGCCAGGGCCGCTTTGGTGAAGAATCCGAAATAGGTATCACCCTTATAGACAACTCCCTTTTTGCTTCTCACCTCGTAGTCGTAGTTTTGGATAATCATTCCACCCGATTGGGAGACCTTGGCAATATCTGCCTTAATGGTTAGAGTCCCCACATCAGGATAGATAGGCATATATTGAATGGCCGATCCCCCCAGGTTTCTGAATGATAAATCGATATCACTAGTAAGGGCGGAACCGACATAGCCGGCCAGCCAACCACACGGCTGAAGAGCAATCTCAAGGAGAATAGCAAATGGCATCACCTGCTGATTGTTGGCCCCAAAATACCACTCATCAGGTGGGACATCGTACTCCGCCGTAGCACTCCCGCCGGCAACCATCTTATACTGTTCCCCTTCGACCGCTACAATTCTATCAAGGAATTTGTAAGGAGGGCCGGGGAGTCTGGCTACGATACGCTCAGAATCAAAAACCTTGTAAGGTTCACCAAAGGCATCGGATGGTTTACCTATGGAGAAGGCCAAGATACTCTCATTGTCAAATATCGGTTTTCCCCTACCAATTCCCCCTCCCTTGAGGGGAGGGGATGAAGGGGAGGGTGATAGATGATTAAAATCCCCCCCTCCTTTGTCCTCCCCCGCGGTGGGGGGAGGATAGGAGAGTGTAGGTTCGGCATTTCTGTCTCCACTCCACCTCGCCTCCAATTTCTCTTTAGAAAGACCTGAAAGTTGGACAGACATATTGCTTATCTCAACGATCGGTTTATCGTCCGCATACATGATGGCATCGGCAATGACATACGGCTCAGGTCTGTAACCGATCTCCTTTATATGAATGTCGTAGCGGGCAACCTTGGTCGTCTCTATAACCTGCCCCCGGCATTTAAGTCCGCTTGAGACACCAGGGATAGGTTCATAAACAACCTCTCCAACCTGACCGACCCAGCCGATACGGAGGAGATATATTCTAAGGGTGTGGAGACAACACTCATACATAAGTGTCCCAGGCATAACGTTGTCGTCGGCAAAGTGGCAGGTGAGGAACCAATCGTCGGGATGGATATCCGCCTCGGCGCTTATGAACCCACCCCCATATTTTCCACCGGTAGGATTTACCTCTATAACCCGGTCGGCCAACTCCATCAGTCCTGTTGGGAGGGTGACCGGATTATCTACATTTAATTTTTCAAAGAGCGGCCCAAAACAACTAACCAGTTCCTTCTTCCTAAGGCTCTTTATCTGCGCGGCATCATACGATTCAAGAGAAACCGGAATAAGCTCTTCCCAGCCGTTGAACTTGGCAGTCAGCTGCTGTTTCTTGATTATGTTAGGGGTAACCAACCCCTTTCCGGCGTCAAGCTCCTCCTGGCTGAAGAATCCGGCACATCCCTCCCTCATCGAAAGAAGGGGCTGCCCATTGACGGTAGATTCGAAATTGAAGTTGAAGAGATAGGTATCTCCCTGTCTAAAGAAACGCTCTATCTTAATGTCATACTTGATGACATCCCCCGGCACAGGTAGGGGACTATGGAAGGTGACCACCGCATCAAGGAGTCTATATACAGCCATCCCTTTTGTCTCCAGGTCTATACCAAGATAACCGGAGAGGAAGAGGTCGGCCTGCCCAGCCTCAACTGCAATACAGGTGGGGATTCTCCCGCAGTCGAGATACCAGCCATTATGTTTGACATCATGTTCTGTTACAACCCGCCCATTGGTTAGAGATAAGGCTTCCCCCTCAATAGACATTATCCTATCCACCAGCATCAGCGGCTCATCAGGAAGTCGGACACGGGTAGGGTAAGTATCTATTACTGAATATTTCTCTCCCAGAACATTCCCTATCTTCCCTATAGCAATCTCCATACATTTGCCCCGATCAAAGGCAATATCTCTTTTCGGGAGAGGGGAGGGGGTATTGTGCACTGTGGTCAGAGATGTAGGCTCTTGGCTTATACTGTTTACAAGGGCTATCTGTTGAGCGATATTCTCCTCCATCGCCTGACGCATTTTTTCGGAGAAGTTAAGGAATGTCTGATGCGCCTCAAGCCCCGCCTCAGCCGTTCGCCCTATCGCCTCGATAAGCTGAGTTGAGTCGATGGCAACATTACCTGTCTCAACTACAACATCATTAGCAGGTTTTGATATCTCCACAATCTTAGGTGGAGTATTGAGAGACTTTTTAGTTTGGGGGAGAGGAATATCAGCGAAAGTCTTTTTCCCTACGGGAATAATTGTGCTATTGCTATCTATCTTAATCTCAGTATCAGAACTATCGCTGTAAAGTTTATCCAGATTTAACTTCACCCCTTCAGAGGCGAGTCTGGCCAATGCTCTAATAACATTGGAAAGCTCATCCCCCTTATTGGTCGAAAAGGAGAGGGCCATATGCTCTTTCCCCTTTAATATCTGGCTTATCATTCTTGAGCATGATCCCCCCGGACCCATTTCGATAAATATGCGAGCGCCGTCTTCATAAGCTCGTTCTATAACCTTTGGGTAATCGATACCGTAGAGAGCATGGGATAGAATCGAGTTGGCTGTGTTTTCGGTTGTAAGTTTGTAAGGCTCCGCCTTTGCCCCGCT
>JAHJSF010000070.1 GCA_018830405.1 Nitrospinota bacterium
TAAAGATGGCCCAGGGAGCCAAACCTGGTGAAGGGGGACAACTCCCCGGACATAAGGTCAATGAGATAATCGGAAGGGTAAGACACACCACCCCCGGAGTCGGACTCATCTCCCCTCCCCCGCATCATGATATCTATTCGATTGAGGATCTGGCCCAGCTGATATTCGACCTTAAAAACTCAAATCCTAAGGCCGATATATCGGTCAAGCTAGTTTCCGAGGTGGGTGTTGGAACAATTGCCGCCGGAGTTGCCAAAGGCAAGGCAGACAAGGTACTTATAAGCGGTTGCGAAGGGGGAACAGGGGCATCACCTATGAGTTCCATTATGCATGCCGGACTTCCCCTTGAGTTAGGGCTAGCCGAGACTCAACAGACCCTTATCCTTAACGACCTTAGGGGAAGAATTAAGCTGGTCACCGATGGTCAGCTTAAGACCGGCTGGGATATAGTAGTAGCCGCCCTTCTGGGGGCCGATGAGTATGGTTTCGCCACCAGCGCCCTGATTGTCTGCGGCTGCGTAATGGCCAGAAAGTGCCATATGAATACCTGCCCTGTCGGTGTAGCCACGCAGGATGAGCGTTTGCGCAAGTTCTATCATGGCGACCCTGAATATGTCGTCAACTACTTCAAGTTCCTGGCTGAAGAGGTAAGAGAATATATGGCCAAACTTGGTTACAGAACTATGGATGAGATGATAGGTCAGGTGCAGAACCTTAAGCAGAAAGAGGGGATAACCCACTGGAAGAGAAAGACTCTCGATCTTAAAGCTATTCTCCATAAGCCTGTTGTGGCGGAGGGGACAGCCATACGCTTCACCAAAGCTGAAGGGCTGGATCTCTCCAATGTCCTTGACACCAAGTTAATAAAATTGGCCAAGGATGCCATAGAGAATAAGAAGAAGATGGCGATAGATATGCCGGTCAAAAACACAGATAGAACCGTTGGGACAATGCTCGGTCATGAGATAACCAAGCGTTACGCCGATAAGGGCCTTCCAGAAGATACCCTAACCGTTAACTTTAAGGGGACTGCCGGGCAGAGTTTTGGGGCCTTCCTCCCTAAGGGGGTTACCTTTGTTCTTGAAGGGGATGCCAACGACTATATAGGAAAAGGTCTTTCCGGTGGAAACATCGTCGTTAAGAAACCGGCCGTAGCAACATTTAAGGCTGAAGATAATATTATCGTAGGTAACACCTCTTTATATGGAGCAACCGAAGGGAAGGTCTTCTTAAATGGTGTGGCCGGAGAGAGATTCGGAGTCCGAAACAGCGGAGTTACTGCGGTTGTTGAAGGGGTCGGTGACCATGGCTGTGAATATATGACAGGGGGACGGGTAGTCATCATCGGTAAAGTCGGAAGAAACTTTGGAGCCGGTATGAGCGGCGGTATAGCCTATGTCTTTGATGAATCAAAGAGCTTCGATTCCCTCTGTAACAAGGGGATGGTAGGCATCGAGGAGTTAGTAGAAATCGAAGACATCGCCTTCGTTAAGAGTCTTATTGAAGAACATCTGACCCTGACCGGAAGTGCCAAGGCCAAGGAGATACTCGACGACTGGGATAGTTCGGTTGCCAAGTTTGCCAAGGTCTTCCCGCACGACTATAAGAGGGTATTGGAAGAATTAAAAGCCAAGAATGCGGCTGCGTAGATATAACAACCCCCTTATTCCCCCTTTGTTAAGGGGGACTTGAGGAAACTATTCCCCCTTTGTTAAGGGGGACTTGAGGAAACTATTCCCCCTTTGTTAAGGGGGACTTGAGGGGACTATTCCCCCTTTGTTAAGGGGGATTAAGGGGGTTGTTAGCGTTTGAAAGCAACTTCGTATTATAGATAGGAGAGAGAGTTTAATGGGTAAAGAAACAGGTTTTTTAGAGATAGACAGAAAGGAACTTTCCAAGCGCCCTATTGAAGAAAGGTCCAAGGACTATAAGGAGGTTGCTATTCCGCTGACCGAGGAAGAGGCCTGCGACCAGGCTGCCCGCTGCATGAACTGCGGCATACCCTTCTGCCATAACTCTTGTCCTACCAGTAGCCTTATCCCTGAGTGGAACGACCTTGTATACAATGGTCTTTGGAAAGAAGCCTATGAGAAGCTTATCGAGACAAATGACTTCCCGGAGTTTACCGGCAGGGTATGCCCTGCCCTCTGCGAAGGTTCCTGTGTGCTCTCTCTCGATAGGGAAGCCGTATCTATAAGAGCCATAGAACTGGCCATATCTGAAAAGGCCTATAAAGAGGGATGGGTCAAACCTGTTATCCCAACCAAGTCTACCGGAAAAAAGGTGGCCGTTGTTGGAAGCGGTCCTGCCGGACTAGCCGCTGCTCTACATCTAAACAGAACCGGACATAAAGTCACAGTATTTGAAAAAGCGGACCGTTTCGGCGGAATATTGAAATATAGTATCCCTAACTTCAAGCTCGAGAAGAGCGTTGTCAAAAGAAGAATAGATATAATGGAAGAGGAAGGGATTGCCTTTCAGGGAAATACCCATGTAGGGGTAGATTATTCGGTTGAAGAACTTAAAAATAACTTTGATGCCGTTTGTTTGGCCGGCGGTTCAAGGGTAGCCCGTGACCTACCGGCTGAGGGGAGAGACCTTAAGGGGATTCACTTCGCTATGGATTACCTTGAGCAGCAGAACAGGCGCTACCTGGGGGACAATGTAGACCCGAAGATAGGGATAACAGCTAAGGGGAAACATGTGGTTGTTATCGGCGGGGGTGATACAGGTTCAGACTGTGTGGGAACAGCAGTAAGACAAGGTGCTAAAACAATAAGAAATCTTGAGCTTATGCCTGAGCCTTTCCCAACCAGAACTGCCAACAACCCTTGGCCGGAGTGGCCATTCATCCTCAGGGTATCAACCTCTCATCAG
Source organism: Nitrospinota bacterium (assembly GCA_018830405.1). Classification (GTDB taxonomy): domain Bacteria; phylum Nitrospinota; class Nitrospinia; order UBA9942; family JAHJSF01; genus JAHJSF01. Next base: position 2,878 of record JAHJSF010000070.1, read on the forward strand.
GAGGCTGAGCAGAATGGTCAGATACGGCAATATTCGGTTATGACCAAGAGATTCTTGGGAGACGGCAAAGGAAATCTCAATAGGATAGAACTGGTCAAAGTAGGCTTTGAAAAAGACCCGGCAACCGGCAGGATGAACCTTGAAGAGGTTGAGGGGAGCAATGTGGTTATAGATGCCGACCTGGTTCTTTTGGCCATGGGGTTCGTCAATCCTGAGAGGGAACTTTTGAGTAAACTTGGAGTAGAAATTAATGAGCGGGGAAATGTTAAGGTCGACGAGACCAAGGCAACCTCTGTGGCGGGGGTCTTCTGTGCCGGAGATATGGAACGGGGACAATCTCTGGTTGTTTGGGCCTTAGCCGCCGGTCGTATCGCCGCAAAGTCGATAAATAAATATCTCTCTAAGTAGGTTTACTATAGGCAATATCCTTCAATTAAACCGTCTAACGGCTATGAAGATTCTCAATGCGGATCAGATGCGGAAGATAGACCGTGTTACCATCGAAGAGGTCGGTATCCCGGGGATAGCCTTGATGGAAAATGCGGCTATCGGGATATTAAAGGTCTTAAAGGAAGAGGTCGAAGACCTGGGAAAAGAGCGGATAGGGATTATAGTCGGACCGGGAAATAACGGAGGGGATGGCCTGGCTCTGGCCCGTCTCCTCTATCTTGATGGGTGTGACGTCAGGGTCTACCTGCTGGCCGACAAGAATAAGATATCGGGGGATGCCAAGACCAATCTCGACAGCGCCTCGCAGATTGGAGTCCCTATCTCAGAGTTCCCTGATTACAAAACATTCTCCAAGGCCAAAAATGACCTTTTGTCAGAAACAGTTCTTATAGACTCCCTCTTAGGGACAGGTCTCTCAAGACCTGTAACCGACTATTACCTCAAGGCAATAAAATTCTTAAATGAGGCAGATATTCCTATTCTATCGATAGATATCCCCTCTGGCCTCCCTTCAGACACCCATATAACCGACTATCCGCATATAATAGCCGATATAACCGTGGCCCTGGGCAATCCGAAGATACCCCATATACTCCCCCCGACCGCCATAGCCTGCGGGGAGATATTCGTAGCAGACATAGGTATCCCAGAGTCTGTGATAGATGAACATGGGGGGAATATATACCTTATAACTGATAAGGATATGGAGGAGATACTCCCTAAACGCCCCATGAACAGCCACAAGGGGGACTATGGACATATATTAGGGATATGCGGTTCGGTCGGTAAAGGGGGGGCTGCCGCCCTAGCAGCTATGGCGGCCCTCCGCACAGGGGCCGGGCTGATTACACTCGCCCTCCCCTCTTCCCTAAATAGTTCCTTTGAGGTCGGCCTGCCGGAGGTCATGACGATTCCCCTCTCCGAAACTGAGGAAGGTTCAGTGAGTGAGGCCGCCTATGAAACGATTCTAAAATCAGCCGCTAAAAAGAGTTGCGCCATGGTTGGCCCAGGACTCACAACAAACGAAGAAACAAGCCGTCTGATACTAAAACTTATACCAATACTTGATATTCCAATGCTTATAGATGCGGATGGGCTGAATATACTGGCCGGCAATATGGGTATCCTAAAAAAGAGAAAAAAGGCTACCATCCTCACCCCCCACCCGGGAGAAATGGCTCGGCTCTGTAAGGTAGAGATAAGGGATATAGAGGGAGACCCGATCGGCTACACTACTAAAATATCAACTGACTATAATGTTTACACCGTCTTAAAGGGGGCCAGGACAATCATCGCCTCACCGGAGGGAGCCATCTTTATCAACAAAACCGGAAATCCGGGAATGGCCACGGCCGGAACGGGGGATGTCCTGTCCGGTATAATAACCGGACTCTTGTCGCAGGGGCTTCCTCCTCTCGAAGCGGCCAAGCTCGGAGTCTACCTTCACGGACTTGCCGGAGATATAGGGGCAGAAGAGTTGGGGGAATATTCGCTCATCGCCTCTGACCTGATAGAGTATCTCCCCGAGGCAATCAGAAGCGTCGTCGAAGATTGAAGGCAGGTCTAACCCTTACCCCGAAGGTTCTATGAATAACATCACAATCCTATCCGATTCGCCGCAGACAACAAGGGATATAGGGTTTAAGATAGGCCTGGCCCTCCGAGGGGGAGAGATTATATGTCTTCTGGGAGAGCTCGGTGCAGGCAAGACGTGTCTATCGCAGGGGATTATAAACGGGGTCTGCAATAGGAAAGATTATCCCCGTTCCCCCACCTTCTCTATAATCAATCCGCATACGGGGCGTTTCCCCATATACCATATAGACCTATACCGCCTTGAAAAGAGAGCAGATATCTTTGAGACGGGGGTTGAGGAACTAATAAACTCCAAAGAAACTCTCCTCATAGAGTGGGCTGAAAAGATAGCGTATCTTGATATCCCTGATAGAATAGAGGTAACAATCGACGACCTAGGGGAAGAGAAGCGGGAGATTAAGGTCTCGGGCGCTCCCGCACATATTGAAGAGATATTCAGAGAGATGGAGCTTTAAAGAGGGAAGCATGACTATTAAAAAGGGGTTAACTGTTGTAATTATAATAATGGTCTTCATAGGCTCTCTTTACCTCGTAAACAGATACGACCTCGCCTCAAACCTCATGGTTATTCCTACCCTTGAAATGAGGGAACCGGGAGTCAGTATGGTTTTAAAGGGGGTCCGTATATTGGAAAAGAGGGGGGATAAGATGTTATCCGATATACACGCCTCAAAGACGATAATAAATGATGAAAAAATGGAGATACAGCTGGTCGAAGTTAACTCAACCCTCTACAACCCGGGACAGCCTACGGTTAACATAAAATCAGACTTAGGATATATGGATAAAAATACAAACAATTTAAGGCTTATGGGGAACGTGGTGGTACTATCCGAGGATGGGGGAACGCTCGTAACCGACCGCCTTGATTGGGATGCGGGCAAGAAGGTCTTTACCACCGATAGTGAGGTGACAATCAAAGGGACTACTTTTAGGTTGATGGGGAAGGAGATGGAGAGCAGCCTCAATCCAAAGGACCTGAAACTAGATAAGGACGTCCATGCAATTTTTTATTAAATATAAAGTTAAAAATAGAAATCACCTAATAAACCATTGTTTTATAACGGCTCTATCCTTAATTTTCATTTTAAGCCCTATCTCCGTAGGAATACTCAAGGGGGAGACAGCCCCGACCAAAAATGAGATTCCTATAGACATAAAATCTGAAAGGATGGTCTCCGACAACAAGAAGGATATGGTTTCTTTTACAGGAAACGTTGTCGCAGTTAGAGATAAAATGACAACCTATGCGGATAAGATGGATGTCTATACTGAAGGGACATCCCATCGGATGAAAATGATTATATCTACCGGTAGGGTTAAGATTATCGTTATTGATAAAGAAGACCCTAATAAAAAATGGGTAGGGAAAGGGGACGAGGCAATCTACGAAAAAGAGAGTAATCAACTCACCCTAATAGGGAACGCCTCCGTCACCGACGAGAAGAATACCATAAACGGGGATAGGATAATATACAATATCGACCAGGAGAGTATGGTATCCTACGGCAAAGAGAACAAAAGGACAGAAACAATCATATTCGAAACAAAATAGTAATCTGATTGTAGGGCATCCGCTTAAAAAATATTAAGAGTAGAGACTTGGATATAAAATCTTTAAAAGGCGTAGAACTTCAGAAGGGCTTTAAGGGGCGGCAGGTTGTCAACAATGTTTCCATAGAAATAAAGAGGGGGGAGACGGTAGGGCTCCTCGGCCCAAACGGAGCGGGCAAGACAACAACCTTCTATATGGTAGTCGGCCTCATTCGTCCTGAGGGGGGGCATGTTTTTATAGACAATCGGGAAATAACCGGCATGCCTATGCATAAGAGGGCCAGCATCGGAATAGGCTACCTCCCCCAAGAGGCATCCGTGTTCAGAAAACTAACCGTAAGGGACAACCTTATGGCCGTTCTGGAGCATACACCCCTCAGCAAGAGTGAGAGGGAAGAGAAATGCGATTCTATCCTAACCACCCTAAGCATCTCCCACATAAGCAACTCGATGGCCTACTCCCTTTCAGGGGGGGAGAGACGCAGGGTTGAGATAGGGCGAGCCTTGGCCCTCTCACCGGCCTTCCTCCTACTTGATGAACCTTTTGCCGGTATCGACCCAATCGCGGTCAAGGATATTCAGGGAATCATCAAAAAACTACGCCGAGAAGGTTTGGGGATCCTGGTGACCGATCATAACGTGCGGGAAACACTTGAGATAACCGATAGCGCCTATATAATAAACGACGGCTCGATAATTGCGCATGGAACCCCCAAGGATATAGCCGAATCAGAAATATGCCGAAAGATATACCTCGGCGATAACTTTACTTTGAAATAGTAGTATGGGATTAGAAACAGGATTATCTCTTAAACTGCAGAATCGGCTGGTGATGACTCCGATGCTTCAGCAGGCCATACAATTACTCCCCCTGACCCGCCTTGAACTTATAAATAAGATAAGGCAGGAGATGCGGGAAAACCCGATGCTGGAGGAAACCCCCCTTCAAGATACCGAACAGATAGAGATTGAGGGGGAGACCAAGGAAAATGACGACTCTGGGGTAGATGATGATTTGGATAACTATCTCAAAATGTCGATGCACGATATATCCCCCAAGCAATACGTAGGACGGGAAAAGCCGAGCCTTGAAAACACCCTAAGCAAAGAGATCTCTCTTTCCGAACATCTCGAATCACAATTAAGCCTATCGGTGGAAAATGATGATGACCGATACCTCGGGTCTGTTATTATAGGCAACATTAATGAGGATGGTTTTCTAAGCAGCGGCCTGGAAGAGATATCAAGGTTCACCATGGCCCCAATAGAGGATACAGAGAGGCTCCTTAGAATTATACAAGGCTTTGACCCCCCCGGTATAGGGGCCAGAGACGTTAAGGAGTGTCTCATGATTCAGAGTGGTTATCTTCCTGAGTATGCTGATATAGCCAAGATACTAATAGAGGGATATCTCGACAATCTTAATAAAATAAACAGCAAAAAACTAGGGAAAGAACTCTCGCTCTCCCCCTCTGATATAGAATCGGCCATTGAGGCCATAAAGGGCTTAAATCTTAAGCCTGGGAGTGCCTATATATCCTCGGCCAGGACCCAATATGTTACCCCCGACGTCATAGTCTACAAATTTGAAGGGGAATATCAGGTAGCCTTAAACGAAGATGACATCCCCAGGTTGAAGGTAGACTCCTATTACAGTAAAATAATAAAAACTTGCGAGGGAGAGACAAAGGAGTATCTTAAGGAGAGGTTTAAATCGGCCATATGGTTGATTAAGTGTATAGAGCAGAGGAGGCAGACCCTCCTCAAGGTATCAAGGAGTATAGTAAAGTTTCAAACAGAGTTTCTCGATAACGGTGTCCCCTCTTTAAGACCCCTAGTCCTCAAGGATGTGGCGGATGATATAGAGATGCACGAATCAACCGTAAGCCGGGTAACCCGCGGGAAATACATCTATACCCCTCAGGGCCTTCTGGAACTTAAATTTTTCTTTCATAAGAGTGTTAGTGCGGTAAGCGGCAAGGAGGATATATCCTCCTATAGGGTGAAACAGATGCTTAGGCAGGCTGTGGAGATGGAGGAGAAGAAAAAGCCATTAACAGACATGGAACTTATCTCCATTCTGCAGTCAAAAGATGTTAACATAGCAAGGAGAACTGTAACCAAGTATAGGAAAGAGCTAAATATACCTTCGGCCAGTAAGCGTAGAGTTGAATAACCTTAAATATTAAATAATAGAGGAGACAGGGGAAAAATATGAATATATCCATAACCGGCAGACATGTAGAAGTTACAGAGGCAATTAAACAACATGCCGAGGATAAGGTCAAACGTATCAAAAAGTATATGCATGACGTGATTGATGTACATATAATCTTGTCGGTAGAAAAGTTCAGGCATAAGGCAGAGATAACCGTTCAGGGGGACGGACTAACCCTCCATGGCGAAGATGTGACAGATGATATGTATGCATCCATAGATTCAGTAACCAGCAAGGTGGAAACTCAGGCCAGAAAGCACAAAGAGAAGCTTAAGACAGCCAGGGTAAAGGATAAGGATACAACAAACGGCGAAGAACAGCCGTAACAACCTTAATAATTTTAACTAAATATCGGTAGAGATGAAAACTTCAGACATATTTGGCAAAAACCTTATAATCCCAGCCCTTAAGTCATCTGACAAATCTGGAATAATAGAGGAGTTGGCGGATTATTTGGTAGGAGAAGGGGTCATAAAAGATAAAAAGGCCCTAGTTAACGCATTACAAGAACGGGAAAAGCTTGGGAGTACCGGCATTGGCGATAATATTGCCATACCACATGCCAAGTCGGCTGAGGTAGACACGGTCATCGCCCTATTTGCCCGTTCCAAAAAAGGAATTTCCTTTGATTCACTCGACGGCAAACCGGTCAACTATATCTTTCTCCTTATCGCCCCCACCCAATCAGGAGGGGACCACCTGAAGGCGATGGCCAAGATATCGAAGATGTTGAAGGGGGAAGAATTCAGAAGAAAGCTCTTAACGGCGTCTGACAGCCAAGAGCTTTACCAGGCCATTGTTGATGAAAATGAAAAAATTATCTAAGCAACCAAACACCACCTCGTACCAATAAAACAAGGAAGGAGTAGCTATAGTGATAGGTATAGTTATTGTTACGCACGGCAATTTAGGGAGAGAGTTGGTTGAGACGGCCAAACTCATATTTGAACAGGATATTGATATAAAGACCGTATCCGTTAACAGCTCTGAAACCAAAGACTATGAATCTCTCCACAAAAAAATAAAAAGCAGTATTAAATCGGCCGAAAAAGGCTCTGGCGTTCTTGTCCTGACAGACCTCTTTGGAGGAACCCCTTCCAATATATCCATATCATTGATGGCTTCATCAAACATAGAGGTGGTATCAGGAGTAAACCTCCCTATGGTTATAAAGGCTCACACCCTTCGGGATAAAGAAAGTTTAAACAATGCCGCTGTCATGGTAAAAGATTACGGGGTAAAAAACATATCTATCGCCGGTAAAATCTTAAACAAAGACACAAAAGAGTAATGTCCCCAATCAAAAAAAGACGCCATAAAAAAAAAGAAACGATATTAGAAGGAATATCGGTATCCAGGGGTCTGGCCATGGCCAAAACCTACCTAATGGATCATGGCGGTTTCTGCATCCTGAAAAATTTCATAACGGATGACCAAGTAGAAGTGGAAATAGAGAGACTCAATAACGCCCTCTACAAGTCGAAGCAGGAACTCTCTAATATCGTAGAGAAGGGAGTTAAAGAGCTTGGCCCGCAATCTATCAGGGTTCTTGAATCGCAGCTGACAATGCTTGATGATCCCCTACTCTCTGAAAAAACAACCAACTATATAAGATCAAGAAAAATAAATGCCGATTGGGCCTTAAAGATATATCTTGATGAAATTGAAGAAAAATTCAAAAAAATAGACAACGAATATATCAAGGATCGTATAAAGGATATTGCCGAGATTACCAACCTGGTACACCATAACATGCTTAAGGAAGAAGGAAGAAACACCTCCCTCTATTCCAGCGAGCCTATAATAATAGTTGCCCACGACCTATTCGCCTCCGACATCATCAAGCTTAAACAGAAAAATGTACTGGGATTTGTAACCGACACGGGCGGTAAGACATCTCACCTCGGAGTTATAGCTACGGCCATCGGTATTCCGGCTATAGTCGGATTGAAAAATATCTCTGAACGGGCCATAATGGGCGAACCTGTCATCGTCGATGGCAATAGTGGTCAGGTTATTCTGGCCCCTAATGAAAAGACCCTGGAAATATATAAGAAGAAAGAGAAGGAATTAAAGAAATATGAAAAGGAACTATTAAAGGGGATCAAAGAAGAGGCTGTAACAAAGGATGGTTTTAAGATAAACCTTCTGGGGAATATAGAATACTCGGACGACCTTGACTTGGCCACAAAGTATGGGGCGCAGGGGATCGGTCTGTACAGGACAGAGTATCTCTTCATAAACCATGAAGGATATCCCTCGGAAAAGGAACAGTTTGAAGACTACAAAAAGGTGGCAGAATGGTGCCAAAACAAGAGCTACGCTATAATAAGAACCCTTGACCTTGGTCCAAAGAAAAACCTGGCGGAAGGGAAGGATTCTAACGAAGACAAGAATTCGGCCCTCGGCCTACGCGGCATACGCTTTTGTCTTAACAGAAAAGACATATTTAAGACACAGCTTAGGGCCATATTAAGGGCGAGTCATTACGGCCACCTAAAGATAATGTACCCAATGATATCTGATGTCAAAGAGATTAGAGAGGCCAATAAGGTATTGAAGGAATCGATGTCCGAGCTTGATAAAGAGGGAATCAGTTACGACAAGAAGATAGAGGTTGGGGCTATGATAGAGGTTCCCTCGGCGGCCATATCGATAGATATCATCTGCAAGGAGGTAGATTTTGTCAGCATAGGGACAAACGACCTTATACAGTACACCATGGCGGCCGACCGAGACAATGAAACTTTGACATACCTCTACCAACCATTCCACCCGGCCATCATACGGATACTGAGGCGCATAATAACAACCGCTGAAGAACTCAAAACACCGGTCAGCATATGCGGCCTGATGGGGAGCGACCCCTTAAGTGTCTTTATGATTATTGGCTTCGGAAAGATAGAATCATTCAGTATGGACCCTCATCTCCTGCCAACCATACACACGCTTATACGTAATATAAGAAGCAAAGATGCCTCCTCTTTGGCCGAAGAAATTATCAACACAGATGACTCAGACAAGATTATGCAGCTTATAAACAATAGATTGACCAAGTTGGGATTAAAGGATAGAATTTCCCTTGATGCTTAGTTTAAATTTACGTTAATTAATTAAATAGGGGAATTTTAGAATGATAAAGGATAAGTATATCTTTTCTTCAGAATCTGTTACCGAAGGCCATCCTGACAAGGTTTCTGACCAGATTTCAGACGCCATATTGGATGAAATATTAAAACAGGACCCAGAAGGCCGGGTGGCCTGCGAAACATTGGTTGCCACAGGGCTTGTCTTTGTAGCCGGAGAGATAACCACCACAGCGGTTCTCGATATCCCGGCCATAGTCAGGAATGTCGTCAAGGATATAGGCTACACCTGCGCCACCTACGGTTTTGATTATGAAACATGCGCTGTCGTAACCTCTCTTAACAAACAGTCGCCGGACATTGCCATGGGGGTTTCCAAGGAGAATAAAGAGGAGCAGGGGGCCGGAGACCAGGGGCTGATGTTCGGTTACGCCTCGAATGAAACCCCGGAACTAATGCCTATGCCCATTCATCTCGCCCACAAATTGACCGCCAGACTGGCCGAATTAAGAAAGAATGGCACCCTCCCCTACCTGAGACCGGACGGCAAATCGCAGGTAAGCATTGAATACGACCAGTGTAAACCGGTTAGGATAACCTCGGTTGTTATCTCAACCCAGCATGATGACGATATCTCAAACGGGCAGCTAAGGAAGGAAATTATAGAACATGTCATAAAGCCGGTTATCCCGGCTGAGCTTCTTAAGGACAATGATGCCAAATATCATATAAACCCGACCGGAAGATTTGTTATAGGTGGTCCTAAGGGGGATTGCGGACTGACCGGACGAAAGATTATAGTCGATACCTACGGCGGTATGGGAAGACACGGCGGGGGGGCATTCTCAGGCAAAGACCCGTCAAAGGTTGACCGTTCGGCCTGTTATATGACCAGACACATAGCCAAAAACATAGTCGCCGCCACTATAGCCGACAGGTGTGAGGTTCAGGTTGCCTACGCCATAGGTGTCGCCGAACCTGTCTCCGTGATGGTCAACACATTTGGAACGGAAAAGATTCCGCACAGCCAAATAGTCGCCCTTATAAACAAACACTTCGATCTGAGACCGGCCAAGATTATTGAGTATCTCAATCTCAAAAGGCCGATATATAGAAAAACTGCATCTTACGGACACTTTGGACGTGAGTTGCCGGAATTTACCTGGGAGAGTACAGGTATAGCAGAGACCCTGCGTAAAGAAGCGGGGCTCTAGATAGTGGTCTCCCGTTAGGAGACCCGGGGGGTTAACCAACATTAAGGGGGAGGATTATCATGTCTGGTCAGCAAATAGATCCGGTTGATAATTTGGACGATGAAGAGAAGGGAAGGGAAGATGAACGGAGAATAGCCCAAAGAAGGCAGGGAAACGATATAGAGTCCCTGCAGCAGGAGGAGAACAGACGGGGCGGGGGAGACAGAAGGAAGGAAGAACGGAGAATAGCCCAAAGAAGGCAGGGGAATGATGTAGAATACCTGAAACATGAGGGGAACAGAAGAAGGGCGGATAGAAGAAGAGGTGATGGGGAGGAAACCATAGACCACACCCTGACCGATATGCTCAACAAGGGCCCCGATATGGACAAGGTAATAAAGATTGTCTTTACCAGGGTACTGTTTGTTATTGCCATGGCTATAATCCTGTATCATATCGCTGCCTATTTCATATTCCCCCGGAATTTGTTTAGGGGAGATTTTAATGACCTCAAGAAGGTAGAGGATGTCAAAAAGTAGTTTTTGTAATATTGTCTGTCCGTAACGGAGAAATATTGATATGTCTATCAGAAAGGTTATAGGCGTTATAGCCATTATCGCCATATTGGGGGGAGGTTATTACCTATATCCTTCAGTTGTGGATCAATATTTTTCTCCACCGCCGGAACATCTGGAAGATGCCGAAAAGGGTTCCTTGCCCCAACCGGAAGAGAGCCAACCTGAAGTAGCAGCAGAGAAAAAAATATCACCGGAAGAAGATGCAGGGGATAAGGCGGAGGCCCCTCTGCCCCAATCACCTGAAACCCAACCCGACTTAAAGGTAGGGCAGCCGATTGTAAAGATATTGACCGTAGGGAAAGATAGTAAGGTGACTTCCTTAAAGAACGAAAAAGAGGCTGATAAAGTTGCTTCAAAGGACACCCCAACCGCAGAGGAGGTAAAAAATAAGGAACCGGAAGTTACAGAACACACCGCAAAAGCCAAAAAAAAATATACGGTTCAAGTAGGCACCTATATTCACAAGTCGAGTCTAATTGAGGGGGGTAAAATATTATCTTCTCTCGGATTTGAAGGATACGCCTTTAAACAGACTGTCACCCTTCCCAAATATAGGGTCATGGTAGGCCGATTTCAGAAGGCGGAAGAGCCTGCGGAAATAGTTACAAATCTGATTAACGACAACATTGGTGCCAAGTTTTACGTATTGAGCCCCCATCTCTACTCAATATATGTAGCCGGCTCTTACGATAAAAATGAAGCGGAGAACCTCAAAAATGATCTTATTCTTAGAGGGTATAGTGCTTGGGTACTAACATCAAAAGGGAAAAAGCGGGCGTATGTTCTCAAGATAAAAGGAGCAACCGACAAAGGGGAAGCCTTAAGGAGGATAGATGCACTGAAAAGTAGGAGCATTGAGGCTGTGCTCTTAAATAAATAACCTCCAACATTGGCCGCCATACATGTTTAAGAAAATACCGGTATTCTTGCTGCTCCTAATGTGCGCTACACCCTCTTTCGCCCTTAATAAGGGGGCTATAGAGCAAAAATTAAATATTGATATAAAAACCATCTCCCCTACTCCCATCAAGGGGATTCTGGAGGTAATCACGGAAGATAAAAATATATTCTACATAGACTCGACCGGAAAATACCTACTCGTTGGCAATATAATTGATGCCGACAAGCGTATAAACCTGACGGGAGAGAAATTGGCCAAGATAAGGACGGTAGATTTTAAATCTCTCCCCCTCAATAATGCCGTAAAAACCGGCCGAGGAGCTAAGAAGATGGCCGTCTTCCACGACCCTGATTGCCCCTACTGCCGAGATTTACACCGGGAACTAAAGAAACTTAAGGGGGTGGAAATATACAACTTCCTCTTTGACAAGCCGGAGCTGCACCCCAAGGCCTATCTGAAAGCAAAGAAGATCTATTGCGCCGAAGACCCTGTAAAAGCACTGGATATGGCCATGAGCGGCAATGAACTTACCGGCTTTAGCGACTGCGCCACAAACAAGGTAGATGAAAACAGGAGTCTGTCCAAGAGGCTGGGGATAAACGGGACTCCTTTCATAATATTGGAAAACGGATCAACTATACGGGGCTTTGTGCCGGTCAAGGTGATAGAGAAGGCAATAGACAATAAGTAGATGGTTTGCCGGCCTCCCAACCATTAGCCGTTGCTAGTGTTTAGTTGCATAAGTCTGCGTCAGTACCAAAACTGAGAATTTGGTGCGGCTGGCGCAAAGACAACCACAGCCGTACAACCCCCTTATTCCCCCTTAACAAAGGGGGATAGGGGGTTGTATAGCGAGGATTGACAACAAAGCCAGGCGCGCCAAAGGCCGGTCGACTACAGCAAGATTTATACAATTAAGCACTATAGGAAGATATCGGCAATTGCCGCCAAGGATATCAGAATACTTACCAACCCATTAACCTTGAAAAAGGCGACATTCACCCTTGAAAGGTCGTCCGGCCTGACTATGGAGTGCTCATAGGTAAGGAGGCTGGTCACCAGAAAAAGCCCCGCAAGATATATCCCCCCAAAAAGATTATATAAAAAGTAGAGTGACAGAAGAAATAGGAGCATCACTATATGAAATATGGAGGAAAGCCGGAGAGACCTCTCTATTCCATAAGAAGCGGGGAAGGAAAATAGCCCTGCCCTCTTATCAAAATCAACATCTTGGCAAGAATAGATGATATCAAGCCCGGCCAGCCAGAAAATAATAGCCAGCATCAGGATGACAGACTTGGCCGATATCTCCTCTCTAACGGCCACCCAAGCCCCGACAGGGACAATCCCCAGGGCCAGACCAAGAAAAAAATGGGAATAGGGGGTAAACCTCTTAGTAAGGGAATAGCCGAAGATTATCAGAAGGGCTATTGGAGAGAGTTTTAGGGTAAGGGGATTCAGCATGTAGCAGGAAAATTCAAAGAGGAGCACGGCCAGTAGAAGAAAGAATATATATTCCCCCATAGCAGCTCTGCCGGAGGGGAGCGCCCGTCCGGTTGTCCTGGGATTCTCCCTGTCAAATTTCATATCAACCATACGATTAAAGACCATCGCCCCGCTCCGTCCCCCAGCCATGGCCCCCAGAATCCAGATAATAACAGAGAGAGGCGGAACCCCCTCGGCAGCCATAAAGGCGGCCATAAAGGCAAAGGGAAGGGCAAAAACGGTGTGCTGTATCTTTATGTCCTCAAATAAAATTTTGGGTCTTCGCGTAAGAGTGTGGGTGATTTTTTGCATTTTTATTCTCCTAATAACCTCCCCCTTTGGAAAAGGGGGATTGAGGGGGATTTTCAGGGGTTACCTGCCTGCGCGCGACGCACAGGCGGAGGGGAGATTTTATAATCATGGCTCACACCATATCTTTTCCAAAACTGCATCGAGATTCCCCAATACCTCTCTATCAGAAAACCTAAGAACAGTTATTCCCGTTCTAATCATATAATCATCTCTCTTTTTGTCTTTTTCCTTTCCTTCCGTGCTATAGTGCTGCCCGCCATCAACCTCAATAACTAGCTTTAATTTCGGACAATAAAAATCAGCAATATAACTACCTATAATCTTCTGTCTATAAAACTGACATCCCTTTAACTGTTTACCCCTGAGTTTTGCCCATAGCAACGTCTCTGCATCTGTCATGTTTCTTCTTAGATTTCTTGATATCTGTTTCAGGCTTTTATTATACGAAAGCATAGAGCCGCCTCCCGGTTTTCAAATCCCCCCTCACCCCCCTTTTCTAAAGGGGGGGATTACCACTATAGTAACCCTTTTCATGAAGATTTTACCCACACATATACACGAAGACCCAAAATTTTAAACCTATTTCTTTGTAACATATTTCTCGAGACATACGATTTCCCCATATATGGTTTAATGAACTTACTCCATAATGGTTTTTTCAGCTGGTTAGATTTTGATTCGGTTATACCTTGCTTATAAAACGCCTGTAAGAATATCTCCTGTCTGCCAAGTTAAGCCTTATGGTATAGCCAAGTTGGGTTCTGGATTGCAAGAGTCTTATTAGTATAGAAGGCATGGAGTAGAATTGCCGGTTTACCCAATTGTGCCCTTCCTGAAGTTCCTCAGGAGACATCATTTTCGGAACAAAGACTACATGATCTGAATTATATTTTGGCCAATCACGATGTAATATTCTCCCCTCAGATTCCATCCTCTTAAAGAAGGGGGTCCCCGGATATGGGGTTAAAATACTAAAACTTGCGCCATCCAGGGCTACTTTATTGGCAATCTCCACCGTTCTTTTAAAAATATCTTTGTCATCGGTATCAAAACCAAATATCATTCCGGCAAATACCGCTATCCCCTCGTCGTGTATCTTTTTTATATCCTCTTTCAATGAACCAACCTTATTAAAACCCTTTGAAACTGTTTCCAGGCTCTCCTGTGAAACTGACTCAACACCTACAAAGAGTCCTATACAGCCACTCTGGGCCGCAAGGTGCAGAAGCTCCTTATCTCTTGTTATATTTATAGAGCACTGACCAAACCATTTCTTCTTATACGGAATTAATCTTTTAAATAGCTCTTTGGCATATAGTGGGGAGCCGATAATATTGTCGTCCCAGAAAACAAGAATACTGTCTCCAAAGGCCTCTATCTCTTTTATCACGTCGCCTACGGGGCGAGTTCTATGGCCATAACCATATATAAAACCGAGGGAACAAAAATCGCATTTGAACGGACAGCCTCTTGATGCCTGTATTATGTCCGTCGTAATATAACGCTCCTTTCTAAGTAAATCCCTCCTCGCTAAGGGAAGAGATGTAAGGTCAGGAGACTTTGATTGATAGAATGGTTTTAATCTATTACTTCTAAAGTCTTCTACGA
>JAHJSF010000071.1 GCA_018830405.1 Nitrospinota bacterium
CCTTGTTAGGCGGAGCGTGAGCGACGCCGACACAAAAGGGTAGTGGAGCGCCAGCTCACCGCCGCGTTAAGCGAGACCGCTATAGCGACCGGAGGGAGCAAGCGGTCTCGCTTAACAGTGTTAATAGATGGAAACACTTTCCATTATATTCGAGCATATATACGAAAAATGTTTCTACTTGTTTTTGTATTAAGTTTTATTTATGGAAAATCTGTTAAATTTATCGGTTAGATACAGTGTCACGATATCATATCTAAGATATCTGAGGCAAGCTGTTGTTTTTGAGCTAATTACACAAATAAGCCTCAAACTGTTTGAGCGAAGCGAGTTTTTGAGGCGCTTTAAAGAGCCGTTATTCCAAGCCGTAAAAAATGGTTAGGCTGTCCTTCTTTGCTTCCTGCAATAAATCTCTTCCTCTCCTCTCCTCTCCCCCTCTCGAGGGGGAGATTTAGAGGGGGTTCTTGGACAAGCAAGAAATGAAGAAAAAAAGAAGGTCTGGATTCCCGCTTCCGCGAGAATGACAGAACAGAAAGGTAAGTACCTCACCCTCCCCTTCATCCCCGATCGCAGTCGAGGACAAGCTTCGCGGGAATGACGGGAAAAAGCATTTCAAATCTCCCCTGACCCCTCTTTGCTAAAGAGGGGATATTTTAATGGCACCCTCCCCTTCATCCCCTCCCGTCGAGGGAGGGGAGATATAAGATGATCAGCTACTTATCTCTCAGAGATAAGCAGCTGATAAATCAAAGGTATCATAATCTCATGATGCCCTGTTATCGCATAACCACTCCCCTCCCCCTGAATGGGTCGGCGGACAACGTTTTCGGTTGGACGGTAATGCTGCACCATGTCGAGGTTGACGGTTACAAAACCTTTGGCAGGCATCCCAATATTACGAACAGCTGAGAGTGCCTTTAAAAAGACTTCGGGCATTATTACTGCGGAACCGACATTGAAGTAGACCCCACCATCCCCAATATCTTCCAGGTTGGCGGTGAATATCTGAAAATCATTAAAGGTGGCTTTACCAATCAGAGCCCCATCGGCCATCGGGTGGGTGTGGATTATCTCTGTCCCTATGGCGGAGTGGATGGTAACAGGAATTCCGAGGCGGGAACCGGCAGCCATGATGCTATATTCGGCATAGGGGAGTTTTCTCTCAACAATATCTCTGCCGAGGGCTTCCCCCATTCCGGTTTCATCATCAACATATTTTTGCATCGCCCCATGCATCCCATCCCCGGTTTCGGCAACCATCCCGAATCGTCCCTCTTTAATCTCAATGGCCACATCTTCAGAAGTTGCCCCTATCATGGCAATTTCATAGTCGTGGATGGCCCCCGCACCATTCATGGCTACGGCAGTGATAATCCCCCGCTCCATAAGGTCGATAACCAGGCGTGATAGGCCGCATTTTATAAGGTGCGCCCCCATAGCCCAGATGACAGGTTTTCCTGACTTACGGGCGGATTTGGCCGACTCGGCAATCTTTACAATATCCCCCCCCTTCAATATCTTGGGGAAGAGGTTGGAGATATCGGTATCTTTGCTATAACTGGCCGGGTCGACAAAGTCTTTTACGGTAACCTTGTTTGTCCGTTCGGCTATCGGGTAGCAATTAAGTTTTTTAAAATCTATCTTTTTGTAGGACATTATTCTTTATATTTATCCATTATTTTTTGCACCAGCCCTGAGGTAGACATCCCCTTAACTACAGGGACAAGCTCTACCCTCCCCCCATGCGCTTCGACTATATCTCTCCCCACCACTTCATCTATGGCGTAATCCCCCCCTTTGACCAAGACATCGGGCATAATCTCTTTGATAAGTTTATCCGGTGTAGGCTCGGAGAAGATAACAACATAGTCGACACTATTTAGGGCGGTAAGAAGTGCTCCCCTCTCCTCTTCACCAATAAGAGGGCGTTTAGGGCCTTTAAGTTTCCTGACCGATGAATCGCTGTTCATCCCGATTATCAGGATATCCCCATAGCTCTTGGCCTGAGCCAGATATTTGATATGCCCGACATGGAGGAGGTCGAAACAGCCGTTGGTGAAGACAATCTTCTTCCCCATATTTCTGGCTCTGGCAACTATCTGC
>JAHJSF010000072.1 GCA_018830405.1 Nitrospinota bacterium
AGGGTACCGTAGAATTCAGATAGCCTGTCCCTGAATATAGATTCTATGGCTTTGGCTACGCTAAGATGGAGCGCTTTACGCCTCTCAATGATTATCGATTGATAGGCTACTTCCTGGGCCAGGGCGTGTTTGAAGAAGTACTCCACTTCTCCTATACGTCTACGTTCATCAAGTATCTGGATCGATTTTAGGTAGGAGAGATCCGATTCTATATCCCTTCCATCCTCTAATATTTCAGTAAGAACCCTATGAAAGAAGCTACGCCCTATTACTGAGGCCACTTTTACTATTTCTTTTGTTTGGTCATCGAGGCGGTCAAAACGGGACATAAGAACATCATTTATGGTGTAGGGAATAAATACATTATCTATCTTATCCGTTACTTCAAATTGACCATCAGCGGCCACTCTTACCCCCCCTTCGTCGAGGATAGATCTTAATACCTCTTCTATGAAGAATGGATTGCCGCCGGAACGTTCTACTATCATATCCTTCAGTTTTGTGGGGAGACCTTTGACATGGAGGAGTTTGTCTATCAGGAGGGCACTCGAATCTCCGTCTAAGGGGTGAAGGGTTATGGTGGTTACCGGAAGACTACTCTCTTCCTCTACCCTTAGTATATGTTTGTCTCTCTCTTCGTAGGCGGGACGAAGGAGGTTTATGAATACTATCCTTCTCCCGGTTGCGGCACGGTATAAAAATTCAAGTAGTTTGAAGGTACTTTCATCAGCCCAGTGAAGGTCTTCGATTATCAAGACCAGTGGCTTTATTTCAGATATATGGATAATAAGCTCAGAGACATGTTTAGCAATAATATTTTCCAGGGCTTCTCCAACTATCCCGGCTACCCTTTCGGCATATTCATCTTTCAGTTCCATCCCCATTAGGGTGGCGATGAAGGGGAAAATCTCGTAGGTCTCCTCTCTGCATATGTTGCGGACTGCCGATTCAAGTTTCAGGGAGGCAGTTTCTGCTCCGTCATCCCCCCTTATCTCGGCCCAACGCCGTAATAAAGATATTAGGGGGTAATAGCTGGTTCCTCTATCTATGGTGGTGGCTCGCCCTTCAAGTATCTTGGTCTCTTTGGCAATAAGTAGTTTGGTAAGCTCAACCTTTAGTCTCGATTTGCCTATTCCCGCTTCACCTATTATGTTTACTATACACCCCTCCCCTCCTATCCCTTTCCTAACTTGCTCTTCAAGGATAGAAAGCTCTTTGTCACGCCCAACAAGGACAGATGTTACCTGACGTTCCGTTATCTTGGTTGAAGTCTTACGCCTATCAAGCAATTCATAAATATCGACCGACGCTTCCTTCCCCTTCACCTTGGCCTGCACCGCCTCTTTGAAGATAAAGTCATTCTTGGCCCGTTTGTAGGTAAAGGCGGAAACTAAAATAGAACCTGGTGTGGCCATGCCTTCCAGGCGTGAGGCTAAGTTGGTCGTATCGCCAAGAGCGGTATAATCCATCCTCAAGTCATCACCGATTGAGCCGACAAAGACCAAGCCGGTATTAAGCCCTATCCGCATCTTAAAGTCTATCCCAAATCTGTCTGATAGTTTTAGGGCATAGTGGCCGACCAGGTGCTGTATCTCAAGGGCCGCTTGGCAGGCCTTATCGGCATTCCCTTCAATGGCTAAGGGAGCTCCGAAGAGGGCCATAATGCCGTCCCCCGTGAATTGGTTAATTGTCCCCTGATATTTATGGATTGTTTCGGTCAGGATATGAAAGGTTCCATCCATTATCTTATGGACATCCTCAGGGTCGAGCCTTCCCGATATCGAGGTGAAGCCGCTTACATCAGCAAAGAGAACGGTTACCTGTTTACGTTCCCCCTCCATTACACTCTTGTTGGACAAGATCTCCTCAGCAATGTGATGAGGGGTGTAGGCATGCGGGGAAGACATATCAAATATTTTGGCAGCCTGCTTATCTTTTAATAGGAAACCGCATTCGGAGCAAAACTTAGCAGACTCAGACGCCTCAGCAGAGCAGTTAGGACATTTCATTGTTGTAATATTACCTTCGCTATGATACAAAACGCCGTAGACATTACTTTTGGCATTATATACTAACTGTTCTGCCAAATGAACGCCAGTTCGTCTGATTTAGCGCGTTTTAGCTTTAACAATATGGAGATAGAAACTATGAACAGAAGACCTTATATCTTTTTATTTGTTTTAACTGTTTCTCTATTCTCCTTTTCATCCCCCCTCATCGCCGGAGGGGTAACCAACAATCAAACCTTCAGCGCCGAGTATATACGAACATTCAGCCGAAACGCCGCAATCAACTCTTCAGATGCAGTCGCCTACAACCCGGCCGGCGTAATGAGACTTGAGGATGGCAACTATATAAATTTTTTTATTTCCCATGTATTGAAAGATTATTCCAATACCATAGCCGGAACAGACTACGAGTCAACCATACCATCAGATGTTCCGGGGCTTATCGCCCTCCATAAAAAAGATAACTGGGCGGCCTTTTTCGCCTTCACTATCCCGGCCGGTGGAGGAGCGGTTGACTTTAAAGATGGTAATGCCACAACCCTATCCATAGGCGAGAGTTTATTTGCCTATGGATACAATAGCATCGACAGCCAACAGATCAAGGCAAATAGTTTCTATTACGGATATACGCTCGGGGGTGCATACCAACTCAACGAAAAAGTGTCTATATCTCTTGGGGCCAGATATATAGATGCTACTAAGGGGGCGGATGGTTCGGTCACTGTCTCTATATCAGGAACCAACCCTTCAACTAAGGTAGAAAAATATACTGATACGGCTAGGGGACTCGGCTGGATTGCCGGGGCACATATCAAGGCCTCGGATAAGATGGAGGTTGGACTGCGCTATGAGACTGCCACTCCCCTAAAATTTAAGCGGGCTGTTGAACGGGATGATTTAAATATGTACACAGATGGCTCTGAGGAGATACAGGATCTTCCTGGCCTTATCGGTTTGGGTGTGTCATATCAGCTCTCCCCCGACATATCCCTGATGGGGAGTCTAACCCAATACCGCGAAGCGGATGCCAATCTTGAGAGCAGCGATTTTGACGGCATAGGGAACGGTTACGAAGCCGCCTTATCCATTGAAAAAAGGTTTGATAGAAAACTAAAGGGGAGCATCGGCTATATGCATACCGAAACCAATCTTCCGGCCGATAAGATGTCCAAAGAGAATCCCCCCCTTAGTGCGGAAACGATCTGTGGCGGCCTTGCTTATCTCTATTCGCCTAAGACTGTTCTAAACTTCGGAATCTCTAAGTCTATCTACTCCAGAGAAACAACCTCAGATACCTCTTCCGCTTATGACCCTGTTGAACTGGATAAAAAGGTTATAACCCTCGCCCTGGGGGTTGAGCATAAATTTTAACCGGGTCTTCGTGTCTTAGTGTGGGTCATTTTATCCTATTCCCCCTCTTTGGAGACTGTGTCGTAATTCTTTTCACCCGTCATTCCCGCGAAGGCGGGAATCCAGAAAGTCAATAAAATCAAGGGCTATGGATTGCCCTGTCAAGCAGGGCAAAGACAAAACAGCTATTACGACACAGCCTCCAAAGAGGGGTGGGGGGAGATTTTATAATTACAACCCACTCCATATTTTCATCTCCCAGTTTTCAAATCCTCCCCTCCCCTTCAAATCCCCCTTCATCCCCCTTTTCTAAAGGGGGAGTATAAGAGTCCCCCTTCTATATATCCTAAGGCATCTTCCCTGCTCGATATATTGCCGACAATATACTCCTCCTCAACCAGCTTAAGAAGTTTTCCAACCTCCGGGCCGGGAGAAATATTTAGGTGGCTCATAACATCCTCCCCATTTAAGAGAGGTTTCTCCCTAAGCTTATATTCGTTGAAGTAAAATTTAAATATTGACTGATACCCTTTAATGATATTTTGGGGTAAATCTTCCCCGCGCTCAATTTCTTCTCCGGCTATAGAGAGGAGCAGCTTAATAATTGCCGCATCCCCGCCGGCACTTAATAGGTGATATATGTCACGCCTTTCAAGACTCCCCTCCTCAGGAACTAAAATATGATTGGAGAGAGAAAGTTTAAGCAACCCCTCCCCTTTATTCCCCATTTTCAACCTTTCCGTAAAAGTTTGGGGGGACGTAGAATATACGCCGGGGTAACCGGCTATAAATGATGAAAGCTTTAAGATATCTGCCTTTAAGAAGCCATCGCCTATCGAGGTTTCAAAATAGGCCGATATCTCCCCGCTGTAGTCTGAAAGGAAAACGGGGGGGGTGGCTAGTAGTGATTCAACTCTGCTAATTAGGGCAAACTGATTTTTCCCCCCCTCTCCGGATAATCCGGGAAACAAAATATTTAGTAGGCCAAAGGAATCTAACCTTTTAAAGAAGGAGTCTGCCTGCCCCTTGTGAAAAACCTGAACAATCTCATCTCTAATCCTCTCCCCCGATACATCCCTTATCAACTCAGCCTTCTCTTTGATAAACCGGGCAGTATGTTCCTCTATATTAAACCCCAAAACATTCTCAAATCTCAAGGCCCGTATAAGACGCACAGGGTCTCTCTCAAAAGGGGAAGAATCTCCACTTCTTATCAGATGGGCAGATATATCGTTTATCCCGTTGCGTGGATCTATCAGGCGGATATACTCCCCCTCAGAAAAAGATGAGAGGTCTATAGCGATACTGTTAATTGAGAAGTCCCTCTCCAAGAGATCCCCCTCTATGCTTACATCTCTAAGGGGAGTTATATCTATAGTGAATCTGTTTTTAGAGTCTGAATCTGAAACAACTCTCCAAGTATAAAATTCCCGGCTGATGGGGAACAGATGTGCCCCTAAGGCCTTGCTCAAAATCTTCCCCAACTCGGCAGGGTCCCCGTCCACGGCAATATCTATATCAAGCAAGTCAGTCTCCCGCCCCATAATAATATCCCGTACCATTCCCCCAACCAGGTAGACCCTCCCGGCAAACTGACCGCTAACCACAGCCACTTTGGAAGATATTGGGTTCCCCTGCAGGGCGTCTTTTATCCTATTGTTCATCACTTACCTATAATCATATTTGGCATAAGTTCCCTCTTTTTAGAGACCAATCTTGAAATCTTATTCTTCTCGAAATCGGTTGTCTCGCTGCAATAAAAGTTAAGGCCGAGAGAAGTGCTGAACGATTCTATAATAGCGGCCTCAATTACAGGGCGGCTCAGAGGCTTATCAAGGATATCGTTTATCCCAATTATCCCTTTATTCAGAGAGTCTATATACTCCTCTTCCTCCCCTTCCGAATCAAACCTGAGGGTCTTGGTTAATTCCTCGCTATTCTTCTCAAGGAGTATAGAACCATGGTATAGAAAACAGGTCTTGAGCCGCCTCAAGGCCCCCCCCATAATCTTTTTACCGCCGATGGTAATCTCGTGGCGATAGGCGGCCCCAAAACAGGCCCCGCCCCCTATTCCCCTCTTCTTGTCAGCCGACATATCAACCGGAACACCAAGAGAGGAAAATGTCGTCCTCAGGGTTTCCTTTATTACAGTATATATACCCGATATCGAGCCATCGGCCAAGGCATTCTTAGGGGCAACTATTGAATAGGTGATCTCTCCCTGATGCAATATCCCCCTCCCCCCTGTTATCCGCCTGACAATATCTATTCCCTTTTCGAGACAGTAATCTATCTTAATCGTAGTCTCAATATCCTGGGCATAGCCTATCGTCATGGTCGGTCTTCTCCAACCGTATATACGAAGCGTTGGGGGGGATAACCCCTCTTCAAGGGAATAAAGAATCGCCTCATCGGCCGACATATTATAAAAACCGTCATTGTCGTCATTATCAAGAATCAGACGCCAATCGTTGCAGTGGGAAATATTTTTACTATTATTCATAAAAACTATTTTTGCTTAGAATCAGGAGAATATTAACTATATATAGTGGCTAAAGATTTGCCTAGTGTTTAGTTGCATAATTCTGCATCAGTATCAAGACCGAGAATTTGGCGCGGCCGGTGCGAAGACAACCACCGCACAACCCCCTTATTCCCCCTTAACAAAGGGGGATAGGGGGTTGTCTATCGAGGATTGACGACAAAGCAGGGCGTGTCAAAGGCCGGTCGACTACAGCAAGATTTATGCAATTAAGCACTTAGTCACTGCTGATTATATGATATCCTATACAAATTAATTTCATTGTTATAATCGGGCGGAAGCCCCTTTATACGGAGTTGCATTTAAATGATAACAAGGCGACAAGGAGGAAGCAATATACAACCCCCTATCCCCCTTTGTTAAGGGGGAATAAA
>JAHJSF010000073.1 GCA_018830405.1 Nitrospinota bacterium
GAAAGTGTTCGTATTTGGCTGATCTTGACCCATGACTTCTTAGGCAAATCTACAGACTTGATTTCAAGAGTCAGCGGAAACCCAGCCCTTTGCGACTGACTTGTAATCGCTACAGCTATGACAGTACCTGACCGTTCGTTAAATATATCTTGACTCAAAATAACAACAGGCCGCAGGCCAGCCTGTTCGCGGCCTCTAACAGGGTTCAAATCTGCCCAGCGGATTTCCCCTCTCAGTATTTCGGCCATTGGCTCGCATCCTCAGCTAAACCTTCTTCGGCCATAGACTTTTCAAACTCCGGCTCAAGTTTGGCGCATTCTATAGAAAGTCTGCTGCTTTTCATTTTGGTAAGTTTTTCACTGACGGCGTCCTGGATTGCCTGGCTACGGTTTTGATAAACATGTTCTCCAACCAGTCTGTCCAATTCTCCGATAAAATCCTCGTCAAGTGTGATTGCAATTTTTGCTTTACCCATAATTAGTCTCCTTTCAAGGTATCACGATATATCATACCCCTGTTGTTCTTGTGGCGCAATGAAGAAATGAGAATAAAAAAAGGGGTTGCCGTAATTGATTAGAATCACGGCAATCCCTTATCTGGTAGTTTTTATACTATAGCTTTACCATCGTTACATAGTTAACATATGGGAGGGCTTTAAGGCTCTCCAAGGTCTTCTCGGTAGCTTCAGAATCTACATTTATTATCGATATCGCTTCACCTCCGGCAAAGTCTCTTCCCAGGTGCATACCGGCGATATTTACCTTATTGTCACCCAATATTCCACCTATCTTACCGATAACTCCTGTAAGGTCTTTATTAGAGATGAAAAGCATATACTCAGACAGAGAGGCCTCAATCCAATAATCGTCTACTCTGACTATCCTTAGGACGTTATCCAAGAATACGCAACCATCCAGGCGGCGGGTCATCTTATCGGTTGTGACTACAACGCTGATTGTATTCTTAAACTCAGTCACTTCAGAGGTGGTCGATTCGGTAACCTTTATCCCCCGCTCTTTGGCAAAGTAGGGGGCGTTAACCATGTTGACCAAACCCTCTCCGGCAAAGACCTGGAGGAACCCTTTAAGGAGGGAAACGGTAACCGGTCTTCTATCCAGCTTGGCAATATCACCGCTGTAGGTAATATTGATTTCTTTGATTCCCCCCTCCACAAGCTGAGAGATTGTGCAACCGAGCTTATCGGCCAAATCGATGTAAGGTCTCAGTTTCTTCAGCATATCGGCACTAACAGAGGGGGCATTGACCGAGTTGCGTATCTGCCCATTCTGTAGCATGTCGATAATCTGCCCGGCGATATCGATGGCCACATTTACCTGGGCCTCATCGGTTGAGGCACCAAGGTGAGGGGTCATTATAATATCATCAACTTCCCTCAGTGGGTTATCCTCGGGAAGAGGCTCTTTGTCATATACATCCAAAGCAGCCCCGGCTATCTTCTTCTCCTTGACGGCCTTGATAAGAGCGGCCTCGTTAACAATCCCGCCTCTGGCACAGTTAATCAAACGGGCGGTCGGCTTCATCATGCCAAACTCTTTTTCCCCTATCAGATTGGCCGTCTTCTCCGTCTTCGGGACATGGACAGTAATGAAGTCGGCCCTCTTGTAAAGTTCCTCAAGCTCAACCAGCTCTATTCCCATGGTCTGGGCATATTCGGCCGATACAAATGGGTCGTAGGCAATAACCTTCATTGAGAGTCCAAGGCCCCTCCTGGCGACTATGCTTCCTATCTTTCCGAGACCGATAACACCAAGGGTTTTATTGTAGATCTCCACCCCCATCAGTTTTTTCGACCATTCCCCCTTTTTAAGAAGGGCGTGGGCCTGCGGAATTTTCCTGGCCATAGACATCATAAGCGATATGGCATGCTCGGCAGTGGTAATGGTATTCCCCTCAGGGGTGTTCATAACAACAACCCCCTTCTTGCCGGCCGCCTCAAGGTCAACGTTGTCAACCCCAATACCGGCCCGGCCGATAACCTTCAGGTTCTTGGCGGCATCCAAAACATCGGCCGTAACCTTGGTGGCGCTCCTGATAACCAAGCCATCGTAGGAAGGGATTTCGGCGATAAGTTCCTCTTTGGTCATCCCTGTTTTGACAACGACCTCAATCCCCTCCGCCTCTTCAAAAAGTTTTACCCCTTCCGGAGCAAGTTTGTCGCTTACTAATACCTTCATTTTAATACCCCTCCAAGAGAACCTCTTGGGCAGCCGCAACCCCTTTGCCCATTTCAATATTGTAACCGAACTTCTTTAGCCCCATCTCTATAGACCCGATGGCTATAAGTATATCGGCGCTATCAACATAACCCATATGGGACACCCTGATAATCTTCCCCTTCAGTTGATCCTGGCCGCCGGCAAAGGTAACCCCGAAATCATCACGGAGCCATTTTACCAGCTTTCCCCCATCAACCGACTCAGGGAGATAGACACCGGTAACAGATGTGGCCGGAGAATCAGGGGCCAAGAGTTTAAGACCAAGGGCCTTGAATCCCGCCCTGGTAGCCCTGGCAAACCTATCATTATCGGCAAACATCTTGGCCAGACCATCCTCAAAGATCATCTCCAAGACCTTATGGAGACCGATTATAAGGGAAACGGCCGGGGTATAGGCGGTTGTATTGTCCTTAAGATTTTTTCTCTCCGCCTTCAGATTGAAGTAGAATCCCGGCGTTTTGGTTCTTTCACAGAACCTCCAAGCCTTCTCCGACAGGGCAATCAAGGCCAGTCCCGGAGGGAGCATCAAGGCCTTCTGAGAACCGGTCAGGAGAACATCTATCCCCCATTCATCCATGGGGATATCGGTTACACCAAGGGCGGTAATACCATCAACAACCAGGAGAGTTTCGTCCATGTTTTTGACCAATTTGGCAATCTCTTCTATCGGATGGGCAACGGCAGTTGACGTCTCGCTCCCCTGAATGAGTACCCCTTTAATATTTTTGTTCTTATCAAGATGGGCCTTAACATCGGCAACCAGCCCCACTATTCAAGCCCCTCGGTGCACGCTCCCAAGCAGGTGGAGGCCGCCCCGGAATAACCGGGGCGTCACGAGGCCGACGCGGGGTGGGTGAGCCCGGATCAAGGGGGAAGGGGCTAGCCCGATTCCGGCCCGGCCAACAACTCGGCCGGCACCTGCTCCAAGGGTTCCCCGGAGATGAGCTTGCCCCGGGCGCTCTTGGGGTGCCCGCCCCATTGCTTGAAGAACAGGGGCACTCCGGCCGCCGCGCACTGCTCCATGAGGTTCAAGACGTGGATGGCCACGGCCGGGGCGGAACCCGGCCCGGTTTCCCCGCC
>JAHJSF010000008.1 GCA_018830405.1 Nitrospinota bacterium
AAAAAGATTACCATTCATACCCCCCTACTTAAGATGAATAAGAAAGAAATAATAGAGACAGGTCTCAGTCTTGGGGTGGACTACTCCCTAACCACCTCCTGTTACGACCCCTCACCGGAAGGGCACCCTTGCAGCCGGTGCGATGCCTGTATCCTTAGAATCAGGGGATTTAAAGAACTCGGTTTGGAAGACCCTGCCTTAAAGATGTTTTAACAACCCCCTATCCCCCTTTGTTAAGGGGGTAAGGGGTAATTTTAAACAACAAAAAAGGGGACGGATATAAATCCGCCCCCTTTTCTTTATCTAGATAGCTGTTGCTATATTAGCCCCAAAGGCCCATCCCGAAGGATGAAACAAACAGGATTGCTACAGCAACCGCAACTATCAACCACTTATCTTCAAGTTTCATAGCAATAGCTTCCTTTCTTACTGGTGAAGTTCGTGAATAACCTCATGCCTCTCAGCTTCAGCACGGGCAATTTGTGCATCATTGGTTGTAGCCAGCTCGGCCTTAAAGGCCAGACCCCACATCATGATGATACCAAGTATCCACCAGAATATCTGCCAAGACCAGAGGTGCGGGAATCCGGCAAACTTAAAGGCAGTGTTACCAAGGATACATGCCGGCCCTATGGCGAAGAAGTACCAAACCGGAACAACAATCTTCATAGCGTTACGCCATTTTTGGCCAGACTCAGTTGGGGCATCAACACTGTCGAGCCACTCACGGATCTCTGTCTGGCGACCGATAGTCTCCGGATCATCCTTAAAGCCAAGTCCCCTACAGATGTAGGCAACTACGAGGCCGACAAAGACACCCCAGAAGGCACAATGCATTGACAATGGATACTTGTAGAGACTAAATGTAACCCAAACCGCTAACATACCGGCCAGTGTCCCCAGAACAGCTCCAACTTTCGGGAACTTCCAACCCCAGAGGGTTCCGAGAAGGAGGATATACATTACGAAACCAAAGGCGGTAGCCAAGGCCCCAAGAATAACGAGGGCTGATTTGGCGTTAAACCCTACATAGAGAGCAGCTCCGGTAAGAACGGTTGTCAAGAATCTGTCTACCCAGATCTCTTCTGCATCGGTACACTGCTTTTTCTTGATATGTCTCCAGTAGATGTCTCTAAGGAGAATAGAACCACCTGTTCCGATATAAGGAGCGGCGGTAGAGTGAATGGCTGCAATGGCGCCGACAAAAACAAGACCAAGCGCAAAGGGCGGGAGGTATGTCTTCATCAAAGTCGGGACAAGTTCGCTATCTTTAACAAGACCAACAAAACTGGGATGTCCCATATTCTGCAACAATCTTCCTCCCATACCCTGGAAGGCGGTAAAGAAGAAGAGGGCCATACCAACTATAAAGGTAGACATAAATACCTGCTGCCAAGCCAGCGGTTTCGGGTCTTTAAGACCGAATGTCCACATGGTGAAGGCAGGGGATGACTGAATGCCCATAAGGGCAAACATATAGGTCAGGATCATAACAGCTGTCCAACCACCGCCTAGACCAATATTTATAACCTTAGGAACGGTTAGATACTTTGTCTCAAGGGCAACAACCGAGGCACTGAAACCGGACCATCCGCCAAAGGCAGGAGCGGTAATAACGTAGTAACCGAGGCTCATTATACCGACAACAAGGAGAATAAACTGTCCAACTCCGGCCCAAGTACTCGCTTTCAATCCACCCATACAGACATAGAACCAAACGATAAAGGCTATGATGAGAGAACCCTCAAAGGCTGGCATTCCTGTAATTACGTGGAACAGAGCACCGGCTGCCATAAGCTGAACGGCCGAATAGAATGTTGCGTAAAGGACGGCGGTAATAACAACGAGAATACGGATCATCTCAGAGTTGTAGTACCAAGCATACATGTCACCAGGGGTAACAAAACCATACCTCTTACCCATCAGCCAAGTCCTCTTACCGAAGAATGTTCCGGTAATCGGAATGGTCAATACATAGAAAGAGGCAAAGGCATAAGCCAAACCATCTCTCCATATCAGACCCGGATGACCTATAAAGGTCCAACCACTAAAGGATGCCGCGGTGGCTGCAAGCAAGAACGCGACAAAGGGGATAGACCTACCGGCGACGGTATAATCGTCGGACGTTTTTTCGGTCATATACCCTTCGATACCACAGGAGAAACAATAAACAACATATATCCCCAATAGTATGTAAACCCAAGTTACTCCACTCATACACACTCCTTTCAGCATATCGACAGGCCTGTGCGAACCTGCCGACGG
Source organism: Nitrospinota bacterium (assembly GCA_018830405.1). Lineage (GTDB taxonomy): Bacteria > Nitrospinota > Nitrospinia > UBA9942 > JAHJSF01 > JAHJSF01. Next base: position 2,266 of record JAHJSF010000008.1, read on the forward strand.
TTAAAGTTTACTCACCCCAAAAACAGGGGGCGTATAAGCTTTTCGCATGCTAACATAAGGTCACTAAAATTGTCAACATTTTTTAGGGGCTTAAAACAACCCTTAAATTAAGCTGTTGGGAGGCAGAAATAATGACTGGAAAAGAAGACTAAAGAAAAAACTATCAAAGAGATATAAGGGAGGTCAAGAACGGACTATATCGATAATTTCCAAAAAATTATCAACCATATAGTCGGCCCCCTGCAAACGGAGTTCCTCGGCACTCCGGTACCCATAGGTCACGCCACAGGTAACCGCCCCGGCCCTCTGCCCGGCCTCGATATCCACCCCGCTATCGCCAACAACAAGGGTGTTTTTCGGTTTGGCTCCGAACTTATCAAAAATATATCTAAGCCCCTCGGGATTCGGTTTTTTGGTCGGGAAGGAATCCCCCCCGAAGATATCCAAAAAATGTCTATCGATAGCCAGCCCTTTGAGTGTCTTAACTGCAAAGTCAACCATCTTGTTGGTTAGAACAACCTTGTTTATATCGGATAGGCTTTTTAAGACATCCTCAACCATAGGATAGGATGCAGTATTGTCCAGGAGATGTTCATCATAGTGTCTACGAAATATAGATAGGGCCTCATCTATATTCCCGTCCCCTGCTTCCGCCAGAGATTTCCTTATCAGCGGCTCAACGCCCCTCCCTACAAAGGTATATATAATCTCCGGCGGAACGTCCCTCAGCCCAAGCTGCCTTAAGGTATGTCTAACCGAGTTGGCGATATCTATCTTGGAATCTATCAGCGTCCCGTCAAGATCAAATATTATCAGATCAAATGGCATCTATCTGGCCTTAACTATCATTTTGATCCTGTCCCCCGGCTTAAGAAGGGAGGTTGCTTTTAGGCCATTTATGAGGGCAATCTCCAGAGACCTGCCTATGTCTCCGGTAACCTCCACTACCTCCTCCTTCAGGGTCTTGGCCGACAAGACATTATGGACCTTAATAAGATACTCTGTATTCTTACTTATATTTCCAACCCCCCTCCCATAGGGGAGTCCATCTATCAGATCAAGATATCTATCCCTGTTGATAACCATCTCTCCCCTCCCCAGTGAAACCGCCTCGGCCTTACTTGAAGAGAAAATAATCCTATCTATTGTATCGGGGTGGCTGGCCAGAAAACCGTGGTAGCCATGCCCCCCAAACCTCTCTCTATTCTTGAGCCGGCTAAAAAAGGAAGCTATAACCTTAGGGTCGTAACCAACCTGGCTTGCATAGGCAATAGCCAGCTGGTCTGACTGCATCTCCGCATCACGGCCATAACCGGTTATTATATTCTGCGATAGGGCAGTTGTCGTCATGGCCCAAGCCCCGGCATCCTCGGAACTGGCCGCAGTAACCATTCCAAGAATAGTAACCAGAAGGGCGGCATTAGCCTTTTGCATCTTTTTTATACCATGATGCATCGTCACATGTCCTACCTCGTGCCCCAGAATAACGGCCAACTCTGCTTCATTATTTATGAATGCGAGCATACCGCGGGTAATATATATATATCCCCCGGGGAGGGCAAAGGCATTGATATCCTCTGTGTCTATAACCTTAAAGTGATACTCAAAAAGGGGCTCCCTTATACCGGCCACAACTCTCTGGCCGACCTCATCCACATATTTCGCAATCCTTTTATCGTTTATCAGGCCAAACTCTTTGACTATCTCCTTGTCGGCCCTTTGCCCAATCTTCACCTCCCCCTCCAGGTCGGTCATGGCCGAACATCGTTTGGGCAAAATTGGGGAGAGGAGAAGAAAGAGGGAGAAAATGAAAATGGGGGCACGGACTGCCCAATTATTTTTATTCATAATATGCTTCATACTCGTTCGTAAGGGTCAAAGAGTCTCTTATGTTCATCGAGGGCATAACGGTCGGTCATGC
>JAHJSF010000009.1 GCA_018830405.1 Nitrospinota bacterium
CTTAGCCCCGATTAAGCAAGATTAGAGCTCTGTTGAGACTCTCAAATACCAGGGTAAGGCAAGGTGCTATTAAGCCAAAGATATACTAAAAAAGAAGGTAAATATTAACATTTTATTGTTGACCATAATAAACCAGAGGGGGAGGGGGAGATTTGAGATTGTTTTTTCTTTTCCCTTTCTTGCCCGTCCAAGAAAGGGAAAAAGAAGACACCGCCTCCCCTTTTCGCTTAGGAATGTAGGGGCGAACCAATTCCCTCCTTGTCGAGAGCAAGCTCGTAGGAGAGGATTGTTTTAACGTTCATCTTCTTTGAGGCATTAAGAATCTCTATGCCGACGATTTTATCGTCTGATGTTGTATCTAAATTGACCCCCTCGGACATCTCAACAACCCCATCAGGTTTCTGATTGCCTAACTTAATATAGATGGCATCAGCCTCGGTATCATATTGAACTTTCATTTCTCCCTCCCTTTCTTCAAAGGATAGCTGGTTACTACTGTTGCTGTATCCCCTTCAACGGAAACAACAATCTTTAATGGATATTCAAATCCTGCAACATTCTTTACGATTTCATGTTCGCCATGCTGTAAATCCATGCCGGTCAGAATATCCAAAATATCTGATTCCGGAATCTGGTAGAGCTTCGCCCTTCTTTTGGCATGTCTTGAGAACTTTATCTCCACGAATATCTCCTTTTATTCAAGTATAACTTATTTCTACAGAATACTCACGCGGAGACCATAAAAGTTTCTACTCTTTTTAAGGTGTCATTCCACGATTTAATCGGGGAATCCAGCCTGCTAAATTTTTCCCCACTTTATAAAAGGGGGGAGAGGGGGGATTTGAAATTGTTTTCTTACTCCCTTTCTTGCCCGTCCAAGAAAGGGAAAAAGAATACGCCGCCTCCCCATTTTTTTAACGGCCTGGAATAACGGTTGGTCTCGGAGCCTAAAAAACTCGCTTCGCTCAGACAGCTTTAGGCTTATTTCCTCAACCAACCTATTCCACGCCTAAAAATGAAATGGCGGGATAGAGCCTAACGGCTTAAAAAAAGTGATTTTTCAGGATCTGTTCCCATCTCCGCAGGCAGAAGAAGCTCACTGCTTCATTAACCTTTGATAACGTGCTTGAGGCTGGACTCTTTCGTCGGTAAAACAACGACCAGTTGGCGCGTACTCAATGACCTTGCCATCCTTGATGTAGAAGATGTTGTTGCAACCGACCCAGCCGCTCGAACATGTGGAGAATGAATTCGCATTCACCCAAGACCCGGCTACGTTGGCAAAACCAAGGCCAGAACAGCCTCCGAAGTTTCGGCCATTTGCATAGTTTCGGATTTTGATTCCACTCTCTGTCTTGGTGCGAACCATTGGAATGGTGAGAAACAGCGAGTGAGCATCGAGAGCCTCAACTGGCACGCCTACCCAGGCATCCAGGTCCTGCTGACGTACGGTGCGTACGGTAGCACAGGCCACAAGAACGACGGCAATGACGCCAGTACCAACTACTGCAACAGCTTTCTTCATGGGGTTCCTCCAGTAAGTTTGTGCAGCCCAACGGTGCTAATCAGCCGCGCGGCCTTTTCACGTCGGCTGAATTAGCCTGGTTAAGTTTTTTCATTTGATCCTCAAGTGCCAACTCAATATTGATCCTTGCTTGGTTAAATTCACTAAACAGTTTCTTGCCTTCATCAAAATGGATGGCATTTTCATGTATGGATAATTGGGTATTGCTTCTTTCCATATTTTTTTGACAAAGCTGACGTATGTGGGTTGCGAGTTTTCCTCTTTTATCGCGGTAGAATTCTAACTCATTTTTGAGTTCATCCTTAAAATATAGAGAAATCAACAATTCAACTCGATTGGAGGGAATAACCACATCTCGCCCAATATCTGACATAGCTATAGAATGATTTTGCGAATATTCTCCAATTTCTCTGCTTGCAGCTTCATATGTTTCTTCAATTTTGTCTCGCTTAATTTTGTATAGTTCTCTTTTTTCCCAAAAATTGTACGCAATATTCTCTTCTATCTTTTTGACTGCCTCGGTTTGCTCTCTTACCTGTTCCAAAGCCCTATCAAAATCAGTCCTCATTGCTTTGTTCTGAGCTCTAACTGCTAAATATGCACCACACCATGCTGATATCGCTGCCAAAATAAAAACCAATAACAAGGTAACTAGAAGAAACCATTCGTTTCCCCAGAAAGACTTATCAATAATAAGGGCAGCGATTTTCTCGGCTAAAATTTGTATGTCGGAGGGGGGCAGGTCTTGAAATAACACTTTTCATCTCCTTTATGGGGATATCATACTTAATTTGAGAAACATACAAAAAGGGAACTATGAGGCGATTCTATATCTTTTAAAATCTATGGTCAAATGGTTATTCAGCCCTCCCAAAGTGGTGCCTCATCTGCCATCTCGTTTTTAGGGTTGAAATAGGTTGGGCGAGGAAATAAGCCTAAAGCATGTCTGAGCGAAGCGAGTTCTTTAGGCTCCGAAACCAACCGTCATTTCAAGCCGTTAAAAAAATGAGCAGGCGGCAGGTTCTTTCCCCCTTTCTTGACTGAGCAAGAAAGGGGTTTAAAAAAACTGATTTCTGGATTCCCGTTTTCACGGGAATGACAGAGGAAAAAATCACCTCTTACTAAATATACACCCACAATAGTTTTGCCGTCGCAAGCAATGAACCTTCGACAAATCAAGACTCCTCTTAAACCCCTCCCCTTTTTTAAAGTTGGCTTGGTAAAACTTAACGCCAAGCTCCTCCCCCGCCTCTTGACCTATTTGATTTATAACCAGATGGTCTTTATGTGAGCTGACGCTTAGAGTTGTAGTGAAAAGATCAAAGCCATTTTGGGCGGCATATTCTGCGGTTTTTTTAAGACGGATATCAAAACAGATTGGGCATCGTTTTCCCTTCTCCGGTTCATCTTCGTATCCTTTTACCGCTTCACACCAGGCGACATTATCATACTCTGCCTCTATCATCTCCACCCCTATCTCAGCCGCAAATCTCCTGGTTTCTTCAAGCCTCTCTTGATACTCCTCTAACGGCTCAACATTGGGATTATAGAAGAATAGTGTTATATCGTACTCACCCCGCAGTCTCTCAATAACCGATGTAGAGCAGGGGGCGCAGCAGATATGGAGGAGCATCTTATTCATTATGGCCGTTATCTTATTAAAATATGTTGGGGTATATTCGCCACTAAAAAATGGTATTATATTACAAACCTGTAGGATCATAACTTAATTCAATAGGGAGCAAGTATAAGATATGGACAGAAACATGATTTTAGACCTAGTCAGGGTAACAGAGGCTGCGGCCTTGGACTGCGCCAGACTTATGGGACGCGGTGATGAGAAGGCGGCCGACCAGGCAGCTGTTAATGCGATGAGAAAGGCCTTTGATTATATAAACATCAGAGGAACCGTTGTCATCGGAGAGGGGGAACGAGACGAGGCCCCGATGCTTTACATAGGGGAAAAGGTAGGGACTTGGGCCGATGATGCCCCTGAGGTAGAGATTGCCCTCGACCCGCTTGAAGGAACTACCATATGCGCCACCGGTGGGCCAAACGCCCTCTCAGTTATCGCCATGGGGAGTAAGGGAAGCCTTCTCAATGCCCCTGATACCTATATGGAAAAGATAGCGGTCGGCCCTGAAGCTAAGGGGGTAATCGACCTCAATAAGAGTGTTAAGGAAAATATGCAGGCTGTTGCTGACGCCCTGGGGTATAAGATTGAAGACCTGACAGTAGTGATATTGGATAGAGAGCGCCACCAAGACCTGATAGCCGAGGTGAGAAGTTATGGAGCCAGAATAAGGCTTATCGGTGACGGGGATGTGGCCGCCGCAATATCAACAGCCGAGGAAGATTCCGGTGTCGATATGCTTCTCGGTATAGGCGGAGCCCCCGAAGGGGTAATCGCCGCCGCCGCCCTTCAGTGTATGGGGGGGGATATGCAGGGACGGCTTAAGCCAAGGAATGAGGAAGAGATAACCAGGGCGGCCAAGATGGGAGTCAAAGATATAAACAAGGTCTTCACTATAGATGAGTTGGCGGTTAGGGATAAGGTTATGTTTGCGGCTACCGGCGTGACCGACGGAAGTATGCTACAGGGGGTGCGCTTCTTCGGCGGCGGGGCAATAACCCACTCTATGGCCATGAGGGGGAAGACCGGAACAATACGCTACATTGAGGCGGAACATCACTTTGTGATAGAGGACAAAAAATACGTCTTTAAGAGATAGAGGATGGCTGAGAATCGTCATCGGATTTAGACATATGATATTTATCCCCGCGGCATCTTTATGTTGCGGGGATTATCATTATCGAGTAAAAATTATTTTAGCCGGCACATGGATATAGAAGAGATAGTCAGAAATTATAAAAAATTAAAGTTGGCCGATTCGGGCAACCTTGGTTTTTTTGCCAAACCTTTCAGGGTAAAGGGAGATGATGGGCGCGATAAGATAGTCAAGATATATAAAGGGATGGAGAAGAAGGAGATTGAGAATATAATTCCCATTCATGACCTATATGTTAAGAGACTAAGAGAGGCCGGCCTATCCATCCCCGAAACGGAAATCAGAGAGGTTAAGGTAAACGGCAAAAATCATCTGGTTATACTGCAGGATGCCCTTAGGACGGACGAGGTTGTCCGCAACATTATGGAGGGAGCCGACCTTGAGGGGTGTAAATATCTTCTGGGCAAAATCCTCGGCGATACCATAAAGTTTATTTTGTATAAACCCAACTTTGACCCGAAGGAAAATATCGGCTTCCACCCTACCCTGCGCAACTACGCCTTCAGCAACGACAGGCCTATCTACTTCGATACCTTTCCCCCGATGCTCGGGATGACCCAAAAGGAGCTGGATAGGTTTATACTAAACTTTGCGCCCTATCCGATACCATCAGTCTTTAAGGGATTCATCGCTAAAAAGATGGGGATGGTGACCGATGAATATTATCAGGATGATAAGATGATTATCGGCCTGATCGGAAGCAGCTGCCGGTTGAGGCCGGAATTCTCAGGGGAACTGCTGAAATTCAGCCGGGAGTATATCGTCCGGTCACCTCTTGATGCCGGGCTGAAAAAGGATATTGATCTGATACTCACCTCCCCCCCCAGGCTGAATAAGATTTGGGTGGTGGTGAGAAGACTGCTGGGGAAAGAGGGAAAACCAAACATATAATTATGAAAAATATTAAGAAAATAGCCGCCAGATACATCATCCCGCCGATAGGTTTTCTGCTGATATACCTGATTGGCCTTACCTGCCGGGAAGAGGTAATCAACAGGGAGGCCGCCGACAATGTTTCCGCTAAAGGGGAAATCCCCGTCATTACATTCTGGCACCAGCATATAGTTTATATGACCCACTATTTCCGCTGGCAAAATATGGCCGCCCTCGTTTCCCCCAGTCCAGATGGAGAGATAATCGCCCATATACTGGAACTTTTCGGGGTAAAGATAATCTGGGGATCGACCTTTAAAAATCCGGTTAAGGCCCTCCTGAACATGAGGAAAGAGATTAAGGGACATAAAAGAGTGGCCATTATTGCCGACGGCTCGCGCGGCCCGGCCTTTAAGGCCCAGGATGGGGCCATAAAGATCGCCCTCCTGACGGGGGCTCCGGTTATACCGATTACCTACGGCTGTGAAAGGAGAACCATGTTCAAGAGCTGGGACAGACTTATGCTCCCCCACCCCTTCACCAGAACAGTGGTTGTCTACGGCGACCCGATATATATCCCCAAAGGGGCCGGCAAAGAGGTGATAGAGGAAAAGAGGCAAGAGGTTGAGGCGAGTCTAAATAAAATTAAGGACGAAGCTGACAACTATCTATACTAAGCGGATAAAAATAAAAACATAGCACTAAATGACACCAACAATATTTAAAATAATATTTCTCCTGGCAATAGTAGTCGAAACGGCTTGGGAGATATTTCTGACCCACAAAAATATAGTTTGGACCAATAAAAATAGGGGCAAAATCCCTTCCTACCTGGCCGGGAAAACGAGCAGTGATGAGTTAACCAAGAGTGCAGACTATTTGGCAGCCAAAGGGGTCTTGGCTACCTATGAAGGACTCTATAATCTGGTCATTATCTTCGCCGTCATCCTCTTCGGAGTTATAGGTACAATAGATAGCTTCTTGGCCCCGCTCGGCAACATCTATCTTAGGGCAGGGATCTTCTTTTTTCTGATAACCGAAATCCAAAACATGCTCAACCTCCCCTTCTCCATCTATCGTACCTTTGTTATTGAGGAGCGGTTCGGGTTCAACAAAACCACCCCTGAACTTTTTTTCAAAGACCTCGCCAAAGAAATGATTGTCGGCATCCTGGTTACAATTCCCCTACTCCTCGGGGTAGTTTGGTTTATATCTGAATACAACCTCTGGTGGCTCTACTCTTGGGTTTTGATACTATCCTTCTCCCTCTTTATGACCTGGCTCTACCCGATCATCATCGCCCCCCTGTTCAACAAATTTACCCTGCTACCGGATGGAGAACTAAAGAATTTGATAAAGGAACTGGCCGAAAAGCTTGGTATCTCAATAAAAGAGATTAGGGTTATGGATGCCAGCCGAAGGAGCGGTCATTCAAACGCCTATTTTACCGGCTTCGGAAAGGTGAAGAGAATTGTCATATTCGATACCCTTATTGAGATACTAAACAACAAAGAACTTCTGTCGGTTCTAGCCCACGAGTTGGGGCACTTCAAAAAGAGGCATATCTTAAAGAGGATCTTTTTATTACAAATCCTCCTCCTGGCCGGACTTTACCTGGCCAGTCTGGGAATAGGGTTCGATTGGGCATATAAAGGCTTGGGGTTGAACATAAACAACTGGTCAGCCATAGTCGTCTTTGCCCTTGTGGCCCCAAGGCTTACCTTCTGGTTCACCCCCCTATCGAGTTGGCATATAAGGTCGCACGAGTTTGAGGCGGACAGTTATGCCAAGGAGATCATAGGGACAGGGGAACATCTTCAATCTGCCCTTATCGCCCTTGAGAAAAACAACCTTAGCAATCCAGAACCTGACCCCCTCTATAAGAAGTGGTACTATTCCCACCCAACGGTCGGGGAGAGGATAGATGCCCTTTCTTAAATTATTACAAACCTTAAGCAATAGTAGCTTTGGTTTCCTTTTCTCAAAAGAATTTGTAAGCACCCATTGTAAAGAGGGCTACAATATTGCTTGGCAGATTAAAAAACTGCTGTAGTATAATCTATAAAAATTACAAGAATCTTAGGAGATGAAAGATAATGACTAAGAAACCGGCCAAGAAGGTTAGCCAAAAAACAAAACCCAAAGAAAAGATAAACCCTAATGAAGAACTGGAGATTTTGCGGACGATTACCGAGACTATAAGCAGCAGCCTCGACCTTGAAGAGGTTCTTAAACAGATAGTTGAAATAGTTGTCAAAGTTACTAAGGGGGATGCCTGTCTTCTATATCTCTTAAACGGGGATAAAGATGAATTGACACTCAGGGCCTCAAAAAAACGACGTTCTAAAAATATTCTGGATAAGATAAAACTTAAAATAGGGGAAGGAATTACCGGTTGGGTGGCCCAGAAAAATAAAATGGTCGCCATCTCTAAAAACGCCACTCAGGACTCCCGCTTCAAAATATTCAATACCCTGTCGGAAGATAGATATGAGGCCTTTTTATCACTCCCGATAGTAAGCCGAAGCAATGTTATAGGGGTAATAAACGTTCAGCATAAAAAGGCTCACATCCATAGTCACGAAGAGATTGCCCTTATGACTACCATAGCCGGGCAGGTTGGGAGCGCCATAGAAAATGCCCGTCTCTATGAGGAATCAACCAGACGAGCAGCCCAGTTAACCACTCTGGCCGAGGTAAGCGAGACTATCGCCTCCAAACGCTACCTTAATGAAATATTGCAATTGATTGTTACCATGACAGCAGAGATGATGAACTCCAAGATCTGCTCCATCATGTTCCTCGACGAAAAGAAGGGGGAGCTGACAATTGAGGCTACCCAAAGTCTGAGCAAAGAATATATCAAGAAGGCCCCTCTCAAACTGGGGGAGAGCGTCAGCGGTAGGGTTGTCCTTGAGAAGAGACCTATCACAATACTCGATGTAACCAAGGAGCCGGGATACCGATATTCTCAATTGGCCGAAAAAGAGGGAATCGTCTCCCTCCTCTCCGTTCCGATGATGATCAAGGACAAGGCAATTGGGGTTATAAATAGCTATACCGACAAAAAACATAAATTCAACGATGAAGAAATAAAGATACTCCAATCTGTGGCCAATCAGGCCGCCGTAGCCATTGAAAATACAAATCTGATGGAAGAAGGGCTGGCCACTAAAGAGGCCCTTGAGACTAGAAAATTGGTTGAAAGAGCCAAAGGAATTCTTATGCGTGAGTCAAATATAAGCGAGGACAATGCCCACAAAATGATCCATAAAAAGAGCATGGATACACGAAAAACTATGAAGGAAATCGCTGAGGTTATAATCCTGGCCTACGAAATAAGAAAGTAAGACAGAGCAGCATAAATTTATAGGCCTTCGTTTATCCTCGCCTCTTCATTCCGGCGTATGCTTAATACGCCTCACTCATCGGCTTCGTCGCGCCTCGGCCTACTTTTTTCTGACGCTCTGTTCAACTTTCATAGTCAAACAGTTTTAGGCTTATTCCCTCCCCCAACCTGTTTCAACCCTAAAAATCAAATTGCGGGAATGGGAAGAGGGTGTCTTTTTGACTTGAATCATTGTGATTCATAACTTTATACGTCATCTATTAATTGCCTCTGCTGGGTTTATTTTATAGGCTCTTCGCGTAAGAGTGTGGGTCATTTTATATCTCCTTAAGCATACAAGTCAGTATTTTCAGCCTCAGATACTCCTCGTCTCGTAAACCATAAGCCCTTCTCTGGATTACACGGATCTTGTTGTTCAGTCCTTCGACA
>JAHJSF010000074.1 GCA_018830405.1 Nitrospinota bacterium
TATAGACAAGATAAATGAAAATCCGATAATAAACTTCATTAAACTATTCAGGGGCTGATTGGGGATGGAAAAAGGGAGGAAGGCCCTGCTGGCAATTTTGATAGTCTTGGCTGTAGCGGCTATATTCAAAACCAACCTCCCGTCGCATCTGACCCTCACCAGACTAAAAGAGTATAGGGACATTATAATAATAGGAGTAGAAAATAACTACCTACTCTCCGTTCTTATATATCTCCTCGCCTACTCAATATCGGTCGCCTTATCTATTCCGGGGGCTACCGTCCTTACACTTGCCGGCGGGTTTATGTTTGGCCTGAGCGGGCTTATCTATGTTATTATCGGGGCTACCATAGGGGCAACGGCCGCCTTTCTGGCCGCCAGGTATCTTGTCGGGGAATGGGTTCAGGAGAGGTATGGGGAGCGGCTGGCCTCCTTTAATAAAGAGGTAGAGACCAATGGGACCAATTATCTCCTAACCCTAAGGCTTATCCCCCTATTCCCATTCTTCCTTATAAATATCTTATCTGGTATGACCAAGATCAAACTTATAGACTTTGTCTGGACGACCGCTATTGGTATTATCCCCGGCTCATTTGTCTACACCTACGCCGGAACACAGCTTGGGAATATAAAGATTATCGATGATATATTAACCAAAGAGATTTTAATCGCCCTCATGCTTTTGGGGGGACTAGCCCTAAGTCCGGTTTTAATCAAGAAGCTAAAAAAGAGAAAGGATAGTGAACTATGAGCAATTGTTATTACGAGCAAAAAGATCTGACCGATTTTCCCAACATAGGGGAATATGCGCCCGAAGCAGGAGAAAAGTTTTTTGATTATTATACAACCGCCACATCGGAGGGAGTACTGCCGGAAAAAACAAAGGCCCTAATCGCCATGGCCGTGGCTACAACTCAAAAATGTCCCTACTGCATAGATGCCTATACCAACAAATGTCTCTCTCTCGGAATATCGAAGGAAGAGATGATGGAGGCGGTGCAGGTCGGGGCGGCCATGATGGCCGGAATAACCTTGGCCCAATCTACCCAGATGAGAAAGATTATCAAGAAGAAGGATCTTTAGTGGATATAGAGTGTCAGCTAGCCCAACTAAAAAACATCGAAGAGATTAAACCCTTTGCTGAAAAACTGACCGAATCGGGATTTACACCGTTTCTGGCCGATACTCCCGAAATTCTCCAGATAAATGTCGGTAGGCGGTGTAACATCGCCTGCCGACATTGCCATGTTGAGGCCTCTCCCAATAGGTCTGAGACAATGCCGAGAGAAATATTGGAGAGGTGCCTCAAGCTGGCCGAAGCAGACACAATAACCACCATAGATATTACAGGCGGTTCCCCTGAGATGAACAACAACCTTGAATGGTTTATCGGGGAGGTTTCAAAACTTAAGAAGAGACTCATTGTCCGTACCAATCTCTCGATACTGACCGATGAGAGATATAAAAGGTTCATCGATATCTATACCGACCATCGGGTTGAGGTGGTCACCTCCCTCCCGGATTACCAAGGGATAAGAACCGACAAACAGCGTGGTAACGGAGTTTTCGACAAGGTGATAGGGGTAATGAAAGAGTTGAACAAAAGAGGGTATGCACTTCCCAATAGCGGTTTACTCCTGCATATTGTCCATAACCCCTCAGGGGCATTTCTCCCCGCCTCACAAAGCTACCTTGAAGATGAATACAGAAAACATCTCTTAGATGAGCATGGGGTAAAATTTAATTCTCTCTTTGTTATCACCAACATGCCTATAGGGAGGTTTATGGAGTTCCTCATGGAGAGGGACAACTATGAGGATTATATGGCCGAGTTGGCCAACGCCTACAACATGTGTGCCGCCGATAAGGTGATGTGCCGCAATACCCTCTCCGTCTCTTGGGACGGATTTCTCTACGATTGCGATTTTAATCAGATTCTCTTAATGCCGATTAACTCCCCCATCAGTAATATAATGGAGGTTGATATAGATTTACTGAAGGGGAGAGAGATAGTGGTTGGGAATCATTGTTACGGCTGTACCGCCGGTTCAGGTTCCTCCTGCCAGGGGGCTACTTCGTAGCTATATAGTATTAACAATGGTAACTATCCCCTCACAACAAGTAAACACACCTCTTTTATAGCATAAACGAGCGCTCATTTTTAGAAGGTTTTTGAGAGTATTTTACCCTTGAAAGTGCCATGGCGGGTGGTAAAATGTATACTCGTTGAGATAATGTGAGAAAAATATTGTTAAAGACCATGGATAATGAATCGTGGGGAATCCCCAAAACAGGCAGATATTTGCCGTTAACAGTGGTCTAGGCTTATGACATCTTTAAAAAACGTCTTACAAAAACTTGGCATAGACAAAAGCAAATCACTTGTAAAAGTAACCGACTCAGCTTGGAAGGAGTTAGTGCCATATCGCCTACAAAAAGGCA
>JAHJSF010000075.1 GCA_018830405.1 Nitrospinota bacterium
CCGCTGTAATAGGTAACCCCTTTAACCTGATGCACCTTAAATATATGTAGATCGTGGTATTCCTTTTCTACAGCTTTGACAAGATCACAGTGGGCTATGGTTACACCGCTAAGTCCGAAAAAGCGTGATTTTAATTCCTTGGCCAGCGATTCAACCGCCTCCCTGTCACCTCCCACAACCGTCTCTGAGGGGGTATTTACTATAAGCAGATAAACCCTCTTCTTTTTCTTGATAGCCTCTCTCACCTTATCTGAAGGGGCGCTAATGATCCCTGTGACCCAATCGACAGGGATTGATTTCGGAATCTTCCAGGCTCGTCGGGCTGTGTCGTATGTTTCGCCAAGTTCATGGCTGAAGAGGGGGGACTCTGTTAATCTCTTAAACATCTCGTCCCTGTCACGCCAGGCCCTAAGTGAAAATAGGCTAACTGTTTCACCGAGACTGTAACCTATGGCTCGGCTCGGCCTTAGCCCGAAGGCCAGAGCCATATCTGTATAGAGTGTCCCAACGGAGACCTGTCCCAGAAGTGTGTCGGTAGCATTTATCTTCTCTCTCCCCTTCAACCAAAACTTGCAGGGAGCGAACTGATTCTTGAGTAGGCTATTGTCGGTATCCTGGTTATGGAGGAGTTCCGGCCATTCAAGGGCAATATCACGCCCCATCCCGACGAAGTGATTGCCTGAGCCGGGGTAGACAAAAGCAATATCACCTTTGTCGGCTATCGGTTCATCCGAGAAGAATATATTATCTTTGCTCAGATATGATGTTGCCTCCTCATCACTCTTCAGAAAGGAGATAGATTTATCTATCTTGTGGGTTAAATCATTTTTCCCCTCAGTAACTATCGATAGGTGTATCTTCTTCGTCCCATCCATCCCCTTCATATCCCACCACTTTTTAGCCAATCGCCGAATATTCTTGTTGGGGAACTCATACATTATCTCTTTCAACTGTTCTAGGGAGGCAGCTACCTCAGCCCTATCCACTCCGCTAAAGATGAATAGGGCTTCCTTAATAGTGCTAACCGGAGAGACCCTATAGTTGCTGACTATCTTCTTATTATCGGAATAACCTCTAAGGATTGTTTCTCTGCAATTGCCGTCAATGCTGAGTGAAGCAACCGCTGCATACCGTTCCCCATCACTTTTGTTTCTGAGCCAATAGTGCCCTTTTTGAGGCAGATAGAGACTATGGTTTGATAGATGTATCGGTTTTTTGAGATTCCTTATCGGAGGGATAATCTCATTCCGGAGAGCCAAGGCAGTCTTGGCAACAGAGGCAATGGCTGAGGCTGCCCCGGTGTGACCAATGTCTCCCTTAACAGAAGAGAGGGCGCAACATTTTTCTTTCTCTGGTCTAATAGTAGAGCTTAAGGCTTTAGCCTCAATCGAGTCTTCTTTGGCAAAGCCTGTTCCGTTCCCCTCTATAAGAGTTATACATGATGAATCTATTTGAGCCTCGTCACAGGCGAGTTGCAGAGCCGTTTTATAAGCATCATCTCCTGTTACGGATGAAGTTCCCTCTATAACTGCGTATATCTTATCCTTGTCTCTCTCAGCATCCTTAAGTGGTTTAAGGATTAGGGCCGCTGCTCCTTCCCCTAAAATAATCCCCTCTGAGCTGCTATCAAATGGAATACTATTTCCGTTGGTTGAAAGATGTGTACTTATCCTGGTTCCGGCTATGGCCCGGATATCGCCGGTCAAATCAACTCCTCCGACTATAGCCTGTTTTATAGTGCCATTATTTAGGAGGCGAATAGCTGTCTCAATCGCCTGCATAGAGGAACCCTCTTCAGAAGATATAGTAAAGCTGGGGCCGCCGAATTTAAACTCTCTGGCTATACGGCTGGCGACAATACTCCCCAAAGAACCAAGGGTGCTATTCGCAGTTAGGGGAGGGGAGGCGGTATCTTTTAGACTATCTAACCATTTTATCTCTTCCTCAGGAGTAAGGTTAAGACCAAGTTGTTTAATCCATTCCTTCCCTTTTTTCTCCATCATCCAGCGGAGGTGGAAGTTGGTGGTGTTTAGGTCTAAACCTATTCCGACAAAGACACCGGTATCAAGTCCCTTTTCAGTAGATAGATTGGCATCCTTTATCGCCCCGGCTGCCACCTTTAGCATAAGTAATTGCTGCGGCTGCATCTCCTTAAGTTCAAGAGGGGGTATTCGATATTGATTATTAGGGATAGATATATGATCGATAAAGAAGCCCTTCTCATCTATGCCGGCCCCTTTTTTATCCGCCTCGGCCTTAATATGGTCCGCACCTCCCAATACCCTTTCGGCGAAGAGTTCTTTCGAATCAAACTTTCCGAAATGGGCATCTAGGCCAACTATGGCTATAGGCTCAACCTTAGGTTTGGTTATTGCCTTGGCAACCTTCTTTCCTTTTTTCGGAATATATTCTTCAAGTATCAGATGGGCATTTATCCCCCCAAATCCGAAGGCACTTACCGCTGCTCTGCGGGGGATATTCTTTCCTCTCGCTTTCCATTCCTCAGACTTTTTGAGGACGCGGAAAGGGGAATTGGTTAGATTTAGGTTTTTAGTGGGAGTATTGAAATTAGCAGTGGGGGGGAGGGTGTTATTCTTTAGGGCGAGGAGCATCTTTATTACTCCGGCAGAACCGGCAGCAGTTAATAAATGCCCTATGTTTGACTTAACAGAACCGATAACATGGTTCCCCTTTTCTTCACCCCATACCTTCTTAAGGCTGGCTACTTCTACTGCATCACCGACAGGTGTTCCGGTGGCATGACACTCTATGATATCTATATCGCTCGGTTTCAAACCTGCTGATTTGTAGGCCGACTCCATCGCCCGAACCTGTCCGTCCGAATTGGGGGCGAGAAGGCTTCCACCTATATCGTTTGAAAGCCCAACCCCTCTTATGCATCCATATATATGGTCCCCATCACGTTCCGCATCCGATAGCCTTTTAAGGAGGAGCATTCCGGACCCTTCCCCTACAACAAGGCCGTTTGATTTCTCATCAAATGGGGCGCTTACCCCGTCTGGTGATAGGGCGCGGAGTTGTGAGAAACCCATCTGGGTATAGAAACAATCCGGCCTCGATAGTCCTCCGGCCAGCATTGCATCGGCCCGGCCCGAAAGAAGTTCGTCGGCAGCCAGGCTTAGGGCGTAGAGTGAAGAGGCGCAGGCGGCATCAAGTGTATAAGAACCGCCGCCTAAGTTTAGGGCCTTGGCCAATATTCCGGCCGGAAGTCCGGCTGAAAATCTATTGATAGGGTCAATCGTTTTGGGGCTATCGATAAATTTATCCCCGAGAACCTTCTTCTCTATCTGACGGCCAAGATATTCAAAGGCTATCTCTGAAGATTTTTCTGAAGGGAGGACAAGATTCCCGATAATTACTCCGACTCGGCTAAGGTCTAAGTTATTTGTTAGCCCATCATTGAAGGCATCGGATCCGGCTCTTAATAGTAGGTGAAAGGCAGGGTCAAGTCCGGCGGCAAATTTGGGGTCTATATTAAGACCTTTAAAGTCAGGCTTGAACCCATCTATAAAACAACCACGCTTAGAATAGGCTCTATCCAACTTCCCCTTTTCGGGGTGGTAGGCGGTATCAACAGGAATAGGCCAACGTCCGTCGGGGACTTCACTGGCGGTATTTACCCCCTTTGATATATTGTCCCAAAAGTCATCAAGAGTAGGTGATTGGGGAAATATTCCCCCAATGCCGACTATTGCTATAGGCTCTCTTTTTATATTCATTTGAAATTATTCATGGAGATGTTTCAGGTTATCTAAAGAGATCAAGAATTCCGCTATTCCCAAAACCTATCTTTGTAGATGGTGGAGTTGGCAAGTTCAATCTGCTTATGTCCCGTTTCATAATAGTCGATAATATTGAGCGCACCAAAGCTCTGTTGTAGGGAGTAGAAATTCTGAAGGGATGAATTGAGAAGATCGAGTAATATTATTCTATTCACCCCACCGTGGGCCACAATTACTATAGTTTCTCCAACGTGTGCCTGTAGCAATTCATCTATCTTGGGGAGAACCCTGGCCGATAGTTCTACAAGGGTCTCTCCCCCTTCAACCCTGTAATTAACTACATCGGCGTAGCGTTCTTTCACCTCTTCGGCATACATCTCTCTAATATGTGAAACTGTCTTCCCCTCCCATATCCCATAGTGGAGTTCTCTCAGTTCAGGGAATTTAATGACGCTTAAACCATGTTTGGCGGCTATCATCTCTGCCCCCCTTGAGGCGCGGAGTAGGTCGCTTGAATAGACCGCCTTTATCGGGGCCTCCCCTAGCCTTTCGGCGATGATTTCATACTGCCTGACCCCGTCGGGAGAAAGGTCTACATCGTTATGCCCGTTATAAATCCATTCCTTGATATTGGCTACCTCTCCATGCCTTAATAGAAGCAGTCTTGTCTTATTATCCATATCTTCTCTATTTCTCTCTATCAGGTTTGTTGCTTGCTTAAAAACGATTTTATCATGTTATCATAGTGGCCATTGTGGAGAAGAAAAGATTGATAACTACGGTTCGCTTTTGCAGGGGGTAAATATTATTTTGCCGAATAAGTTGATTTATCCTTTTCCTAATAAAGGGTATAATACAAAAACATTGTTCTAGTTAACATTCCTAAGGAGAAGATAACCATGAAAAAGATAGAGGCGATTATAAAGCCCTTCAAACTGGATGAGGTAAAGGATGCCCTGAACGCCATAGGGGTTCATGGTATGACCGTATCTGAGGTTAAAGGTTTTGGCCGACAGAAGGGGCATACCGAACTTTATAAGGGGTCTGAGTATGTGGTTGATTTTCTCCCCAAGGTTAAGCTTGAAATAGTGGCCAGAAATTCCGAGGTGGATAACATTATCAAGACCATTATAAAAACCGCCCAATCAGGCAGAATAGGGGACGGTAAAATCTTTGTGCGGGAAATTGATGATGTTATACGAATAAGAACCGGGGAGCGGGGTAAAGAGGCTATATAGTCAGCCAGCAACTTTTTTCATCAACCTCTCTGCTAAATATTTTTCCCTCAAGTGAACTATCTTTGGTCTGATGATATCTGAATTGTAAATTATTTCCCTCTCTCCCAATTATCTCTATCTTCCCCTCCTTGTGCGACATTACAAATCGAAACCTCTTACTTGGGCCGTCAAGCATTCTTCTTGCACTTGATACTATACGGTTCCCCTTTAAGAGTGGAACTTGAAAGATGTTCTTAACCCCCTTAACAGGTCTACACTGAAAGATATAGTAGGGGATAATACCTATTCTGGTTAAGGTCTGTTGCAGTTTGGCCATTAAGGCTGCATTGTCATTTACCCCTTTCAAGAGAACGGTTTGATTATTTATCAAAACCCTTTCGTCAAGTAGCTTATCTATTGCCTTGACGGCATTTGGGGTTATCTCGGTTGGATGGTTGAACTGGGTATTGATATATATCTGTTTCTTGTTGCGAGAATAATCTCCCAAAAATTGGGTAAGTTTGGCATCCTCGCTGATGCGGGAGGGGAGTACAACCGGTATCTTTGTTCCTATTCTGATAAATTGAATATGCTTGACGACCGATAATCTATCCAAAATGTCTATTATTTTATCGGTTGGCAAAGTAAGAGGGTCCCCTCCAGATATAAGAACATTGGTTATTTCAGTATGGTCATTTATGTAGCCAATAATTGCATCCATGTTGTCGGCTATCTCATTGAAAGAGATACCTACAAATCTCTTTCTAAAACAGTGGCGACAGTAGGTAGCGCAGTTGTTGGTAACCAGCAGGAGGGCTGTTTGGCTATACTTATGCTGGAGGCCGCGAATCTTGGTATTACTCTTCTCACCGCTTGGATCGAGGAGACCAGTACCTCTATCCTCATCAATCGAGGGGATGGTCATTTTTACTAACGGGTCATCGGGGTCATCCCAGTCCATAAGATTAAGATAATACTCGGTAACGGCCATGGGATGATCGAAGATGATATCTTCTAATTCGTCCTTCTCATTCCGGTCTACTGAAAAATCGGTATAAGACTCAAGTTCATCAATGGTTCTTAATATTTTCTCGGACATAGGCTTGCGATACAAAATAAATTAAAAAATAGAAAATATTACTGAAGTAATTTAATACTGAAGCAATCTAATAACGGGCAACTATTATAACATACTTTTGAGGCTAGTTGGGGTTAGGAGTGAATATCGACTATGTTGTGATAGAGATGGGTCATCCAGACCACGGCTATGATGGGAATGAACAAGTTTAGTATTGGAATCAGACTTGTCATTGTCACAAAAAACCCTCCAATATAAACGGGGGTTCTGTTTTTACTCAGTAATTCCTTGGCCTTATCCTTCCCAAGGTGGTAGCCGGCTGCGCTCTCAAAAAATTCCCGCCCCAAGATGTAGCTGTTCAATATTATTGAAACAATAAATCCTATACTAAATATGTAGAGGGGGAGGACCAGGATATTAAGAAAGAGTCCCCAGATGGTAAATTTTATATCGTGAAAAAGGTCAGGCCAGAACTTGGCCTCTCTCTCATTAGAATTGGGATAATAGGCATCTTCCACCCTC
>JAHJSF010000076.1 GCA_018830405.1 Nitrospinota bacterium
TCTCCCAATATCTCATCAAGGGTGGTAAAGCCGGATAAAGCCTCTCTCCAGGACTCAACCGCCTGATACTCGTCGCTCCTAAGGGTGAATCGATCATCACCAATCCCCCAACCGGCATCCTTCAGAAGAGAGGCAAACAATTCCCCCCACCTGCTCGGGGGACATTTTTTCTTCCTCCATTCTTTGAAGGCTCCTTTAAGGCTATCCAAAAGAGAAGCAAGCATCGGCAGGGACAATTTATTCTTAACTATAAAGGAGGATAACTCGGCTATCGACATACTCGAATAGTTGGCCTCTCTCAATTTATAGACAAGCCGTCCCCTCTCCATAAATTCCGCCTCGGCCCCGCGAAGATAAGGACTGCCGATAAGGTATTCAATCGTCTTAAGCTCAACCTTCCCTCCCCCGAGGGAAATAATTTCCAGGCCGGCCCTGACAATGGGGACTTCGGAAAGCCTTAGCCCCAAAGAGATGTTATACCCCCCCTGAGTCACTAGCCAACTGACAGCCGACGCCGGATCAAGCTCGGCAGCCAACTCTTTGTCTATAAGATCACGATACTTATTAAGGTCAGGAACCACAAGGCCAATCCTCTTATCGGAAGCATAAATACTCCTTATCCATCGTGCGCACTGAGAAACCTCCTCCGGCATATCCGCATATCTGCGCACCGATATTTTGTCCGACAATCCTTCAACCCTAAAGGTCTTCCAATCTTCCGAGAAGGGATCTGAGGGGAGAAAAGATATTGCCCTCCCCCTCCCTTTTATAGCCTCTATCAACTCAACCAGCTCTGGGGAGACCTCTTGAAAACCGACCAAACTTATCTCCTGCGGGATATCAACCTCCCCAACCCTTATCCCCTCAACAACCCGCTCCCTCATGTCATAAATATCTATAAAGCCGAGAGACTCTAAGCTGAGCCGGTAGCCGCGCAACCATCCGGCAAAAGAGAGCGTCTCTCTAGAGCTATATATATTCTCCTCCTGAAGGGGAAGCCTATACGTTCTAAATATCTCGTAGGCCTTCCAGGCCTCTTCGGCCATATCGGTAATATTTAAAAAAGGGATATTGCGGAGGGTATTATCTTCGGCAATAGTCTTCTCCCACAAGACCTTGCTCCTCAGGCTAGTCAGATACGGCTTCTTATCCTCCCAAATATCATCCCAAAGAATCTGAAACCACCCCTTCAGGGCGACAACGGGGGGAGTCGCCCACCCCTCTTTTCCCGTATCAACCATTCGGCGGTCAAAGCCATTCCTGATAAGGCGGGCCAGACGGGCATTAACGGTAACAATCTGCACACCTTTATCTAAATGAGATAAAATCTTTTCCATACTGAATGAACCTTAAATTTTTAATAGTATGCTAAAAAGGTAACCGCCTTTTAGTGAAGCCCCATATTTCTGTCGATTTTCACTCCGCTTTTTCGGCTACAACCAACTTATAAAAGGCGTCTATCGCCTGGCCATATTTATCCCCGGCAACATCGAGAATGTCATTATGTCCCGCTTCGGGGATATCTAAAAATATCTTCGGTTCGTTGGCCGCCTCATAAAGTTTTTTACCATGCCAAAATGGCACAACAATATCCCTCTCCCCGTGGATAATTAGAATAGGCAGATTAAGCCCCGATATCTTGGATAGGTTATCAAATTTGTCAAAGGGGAGTATCTTAAACCTAGTCATTACCCTAAAGGTGCTTACAAACGGCCCCTCCAATATAAGCCCTGCCCCATCGTGCCGTTTGGCCAGCTCAACTGCCATCCCGCTCCCGATCGACCGGCCATATAATATTATTCTGTCAGGGCTGATATTTAGTGTATTAGTAAGGTAGCTATAGGCCGCCTCAGCGGTTTGATAGGCCACCGCTTCGTTACTCTTTCCGGAACTTGTCCCGTAACCGGGGTAGTCGTAAGAGAAGACTGAAAAGCCCTTACCCCTCAGATATTCAAGTCTTGGTCTAATCTCCCCCAGGTCTTCCCCATTGCCGTGATTGTATAATATGGTGTATCTGCTACCTGCAACCGGCAGATAGAGAGAGGAGATAGTATCCCCGCTATCAATCTTAAGTTTTATTATCTCACCACTATCCTCATAAGATGCAGGCGGGGCGGGGAAAACAAGCCTGTCTGATAATGATGAGTAGCCGAATATGAATAGGGAGCTATAGAGAAGAATAAGCGTTGATATGAGAACCGAACCACGAATCTTCCCCTTAGACAAAAATATATCTTTAATCAACATGTAGACCCATAAAAAATATCTCCCGGTTATGACTGCTCCCTATTCACTTATACCATTATTAAATAATCTGTTAGAATTGTATATCCATATCTTGCCAAGCTGATTGGCGGCCGGAAAACAACTAACTAAAACTATGGAGGAAGGTATGAAAAAGGTAGCCGTAGTGTTATCAGGTTGCGGGGTATATGACGGGAGCGAGATACAGGAGGCAGTAATCACCATGCTTGAAATAAGAAAAAATGGGGCTGAGTATCAATGCTTTGCGCCGGATAAAGAACATTTTCATATTATCAATCACCTTACAGGGGAGGAGATGCCGGAAAAGAGAAACATCCTGATAGAGGCGGCTAGAATAGCCAGAGGAGATATCAAGCCCCTATCTGAACTGAGGGGCAAAGACTACGATGCCATAGTCATACCGGGGGGATTTGGATCGGCCAAGAATCTGACCAGATGGGGGATAGATGGACCGAAAGGGGATATAGACCCTGATATCAAGCGGGTTTTAATAGAGGCGGTAGAGGCAGGAATACCAACCGGATTGCTCTGTATGAGTCCAGTCATAATGGCCAAGGCCCTTGAGGGAACAGGGAGGTCTGTCCGCCTAACGGTAGGAACTACAGAAGAAAAGTCCCCCTATGATATAGATGCCATAAGTAATGGGATAGATTCAGTAGGCGCAAGGAGCGCAATGTGTCCCGTAAGGAAATTTGTAATTGATGAAGAGAATAAGGTTATAACAACCCCTGCCTATATGATGGAAGCCAACATTGAGGAAGTGGCCGAGGGGATATCGAGGGCGGTTTCAAAACTCCTCTCACTCTAAGATAGATTAAAGTTTTTATGAAGAAGGTAGCATTTACAACACTCGGTTGTCGTTACAACCAATTTGAGACAGCCGAAATGTCGTCCGATTTGAAGGAGCATAACTATGAGGTCGTCCCCTTCAATTCGGAGGCCGATATCTACGTCATCAATACCTGCACCGTAACCGGCAGAAGCGACCTCAAGTGCCGCAATGCCATCCGTAGGGCGGTAAAAGAGAAGGGACCGGAGGGGAAGGTGATAGTTGTCGGCTGTTATCCCGAGACCAATGCCGAGGCTATCCTGGCCATTGAGGGGGTAGATATGGTATTGGGGAATGAGGAAAAACTTAACCTGAGCAGACACCTGAAAAAATTAGGTGTGTCGCCGGATAAAAATAATGAAGCGCATGCGGGGCATCAGAACAAAGCAGACCAAGAAGCGACAAAAGCGAGGAGTGAGGCGTATTCAAGCATACGCCGCAACGACGAACCGAGGAGCAACGCAGGTATGCAAAGTTATGGTGCTCCGCATAATATCTCCTCCTTCTCAGGGAGGACAACCGCCTACCTGAAGGTTCAAACCGGGTGTGATATGAACTGCTCCTACTGTATCGTTAGGGTAGCCAGGGGGAAGGGGAAGAGTGAGCCTCTATCCAAGGTTATAGAGCGGGCCGAGCAAATCATAAAGGCCGGTTTTCGGGAGATAGTACTAACCGGGATAAATCTGGGAACCTATGGGAAAGACCTCTCCCCTCCCCTATCATTAACCGATCTCATAGAAGAGATTATCCCTTTTATCGGGGAGGCGAGAATAAGGCTCAGTTCGATGAACCCGAATGAGGTATCCGATTCATTAATAAGTTTAATGAAAGATGCCCCGGCCATCTGCCGTCATCTCCATATCTCTCTCCAAAGCGGGAGCGATACCATATTAAAGGGGATGCGGAGAAATTATAATAGCAATCTATTCGAGAAACTGGTCAACCGCCTAGCCAAGGAAATTCCCGACATATCAATCGGGACAGATATCATCGTAGGGTTCCCCGGGGAGATGGAAGAGATGTTCAGAGAGAGTTACAATATTATAGATAGGAGCCCTATCTCTTACATGCATGTCTTCCCCTTTTCGGCTAGAAAAGGAACCGATGCGGCTTCATATAAGGGGCAGGTTAAGAAGGGCATTAAGATGGAACGAAAAGATATAATTCTCAGGTTGGGGGAAGAGAAAAGAGAAAAATTTATGCGGGCCCAACTCGGAAAAATTGGTATGGTACTATTCGAAAATAAAAGAGATAATAGTAACCGCCTTCTGAAGGGGTATACGGATAACTACATCCCCGTACAGGCGGTAGGCAATGATTCGTACATGAATAGGATATTGCCGGTTAGACTCTCCCGTATAGAGGGGGAGAATATTGTTGGAGCCATATTGGAGGTAGAGAAA
>JAHJSF010000077.1 GCA_018830405.1 Nitrospinota bacterium
TAATCGTCTGTTTTTTCCCATCCGTAAATCATACCGATTTTTTACCCCTTTTAAAAGCTCTTTTCTCTTTGTTTAATAACACGTTATACCCCATAAAGTTCATCATTTTACCCACACTAAGACGCGATGAGCCAGATATAGAGACCAAAGATAATGAAGCCTCTGTTGAAGAAATTCCTACCGAAGAAGTAGAAGAAAAAACAGAACTCGAAAAGGCGGTTGAAGAATCAAAGAAAAACTACGACCTCTACCTGAGACAATGTGCCGAATTCGAGAACTATCGAAAACGGACAATCAAAGAGGGGGAAGAAAAAAGGAAATTCTATAATGAGAATCTAATCAGAGAGATTCTCCCTGTCCTCGATAACCTCGAAAGGGCTCTCAAAAGCGCCGAAGAAGGGGCAGACTTTAAGGCCCTCTTGGAAGGGATTAAAATGACCTCAAACCAACTGGAGGCTCTCCTCAAAAAAGAGGGGGTAGAAGAG
The DNA here is from genome assembly GCA_018830405.1 of Nitrospinota bacterium. GTDB lineage: Bacteria > Nitrospinota > Nitrospinia > UBA9942 > JAHJSF01 > JAHJSF01. The sequence goes on from JAHJSF010000077.1 coordinate 486, forward strand.
ATAGAGGCCAAAGGGAAAGAGTTTGACCCGAACAAACATGAAGCGGTTCAGATGATTGAATCTGAAGAACACCCCGAGAACAGCGTCGCCGAAGAGTATGAGAAAGGGTATACGCTGAATGGGAGAACTATAAGGCCTTCAAAGGTAGTTGTTACTAAATAATTATCTTAACCGCTTATAGCAACTCTTTGTATTTCATGCTATTTTGTATGTGTTCCTTTAGTTGAGAGAATATTTTAATCATATCCTCAAGGAGAGTCTCTTTTGGCCAACTGTTGCAAAATAGTTTCTGATGCGTGTTGCCACATTAATAATGCACACATTAAGGGGAGGGTTGGCTACGGAAGTTCGGCCTGTGGAGCATTAATTATCGACGACCAAGGAAATGAGCACGAATTCTCAAAATATTTAGGTGAAAAGACTGTTCTGGAAGCAGAATTTGAGGGACTTATCTTTGCACTTGATAAAGCTGTAGAGGTTCTGCCAAGAGATAAACCAATAGAAGTTTGTTTGGATAGTAAGTTAGTAGTAGGTTGGATGAACAAAAAGTTCAAAATGACAAAAGAACACATTAAACCCCTATTCGATGAGGCAAATAAGCTCGCTTCAAGATTCAAACTAGTGACTTTTGTACACCACTCTAGAGACAATGCTCTAGCAAAAAGAGCAGACCATATCGCAAAAAAAGAATATAAGAAATACAATCCATAAAATTCTTTTACTGAAATTAAATCCATATCTTTGTTTCTCCCGCCGTCTCATTTTTAGGATTGAAATAGGTTGGTTTAGGGAACAAGCCTAAAACTGTTTGAGCGAAGCGAGTTTTTTAGGCGCCGAGACCAACCGCAATTTCAAGCCGTAAAAAAAATGAGCAGGCGGCGGTTTCTTTGCTTCGTTTCTTGTCCGCACAAGAAATGAAGAAGAAAGTAGATTCCTGGATTCCCGCTTCCGCGGGAATGACAGAGAAATAGTTATCTGTGTATATCTGCGTTTATCCGTGGTTAATTATTTCTTTAATAAAAGCTGGATTACCTGATCAAGCCGGGTAATGACAAATAGAACTAAGCGGACACCCCTCACAGATCGGTTTCTTCCGGCAATGCTCCTTGGCCAACCTAACTATCAGGGCATGGTATTCATTGTAGAGCTGTGCCTCCTGCGGTAGTGATTCAATAAAAACTTTCTGCAAGGCATCATAGGAAATATCTTCTTTAGCAATACCAAGTCTAACAAATATTCTCTTGGTGTAGGTGTCTATGACAAAGGTGGGGATGTTGCCTGCGTAGAGAAGGATAGAATCGGCCGTCTCCGGCCCAACACCTTTTACACTTAAAAGTATTTCCCTGATATTATCTTTCTCGGCAAAGAAGGTTTCGAGAGAGCCCCCATAATTGTCAGAAATAAAAGAGATAAAGGATTTGAGGCGTTTGGCCTTGATATTGAAATAACCGGATGGGCGGATAAGTTGGGCCAGTCTTTCTTCCTCAATATCCATTAACCCTTTAAGGTCAATCAGCCCCTCTCTTTTGAGGTTGTCTATCGCCTTCTCGACATTAGTCCAGGCGGTATTCTGGGTAAGGATGGCCCCGATACAGGTTTCCAAAGGTGAATCGGAAGGCCACCAATGCTGCTCACCAAAAGCCGCAAAGAGGCTATTATAGACGGCCAAGATTTTATTCTTCATAGGTGGATATTGAGCATATCGCTCCCCCCGATTACCTCCCCGGGCCATCTCTTCTTTATCTCGACCAGCGGATTAGAGGCATCACACGAAGGATAGAGATGGTAGATAACCAGCTTTTTACAATTAGTCTCTTCGGCTATCCTGACAACTTCTGAGGGAGTAAGGTGACCCGCCACCCCTTTATTATCGGGGAGGGAACATTCGAGAAGAAGAAGGTCGGCATCTTTGGCTATGTTAACAATCCCTTGGCAATATCCCGTATCTCCTGAGATAACTATCTTTTTATTAGCTGTATTAATGGCAAAGGCGACACTCTCTTGGGAGTGGTTGGTTTTGACGGTTGAGATTCTTAAATCATCTATAGTAAAAGTCTCTCCAACCTTTTCAGAGATGTCGATAGAAAAACTTTGCGGCTCTATCCAACTCCCATAAACTCCTCGAAGCTTATTGTAAAAATCGATAAACCCTTCTCCACCGACTATCTTAAGCGGTTTGGTACGAAGCATCTCGGGAGATTTGGAGGCAAAGAGGAGAGAGACCAGTTCGGCTGTATGATCCGGGTGTATATGGGTAAAAAGGAGGGTATCTATATCGTTACAGGTTAGACCAATCTTCAGAAGTTTATGAAGGATCCCCAAACCACAATCAACCAGGACATTGTTTGCTCCGCTCTTTAACAGAATAGAGGGTCCTCCACGCTTCAGTGAAGGAACCCCTGTTCCGGAACCGATTAAAATTAGTTCCATAAAATATCCCCGTGTTTAGTTGCCTAATTCTGCGTCAGTATCAAGAGCGAAAATTTGGCGCGACCGGCGCGAAGACAACCGTAGCACAACCCCCTTATTCCCCCTTAACAAAGGGGGATAGGGGGTTGTATAGCGAGGAGTGACGACAAAGCCCGGCGTGTCAAAGAACGGTCGGCTACAGCAAGATTTAGGCAATTAAGCACTCCTTTTTAACTACTTTTTCAATTTATCGAAAAACCCCTTTATGGTCGACTTTACATGGTCGCCTGATATCTCGGCCAGCTCTAGGAGAAGTTCTTTTTCCCTCTTGCTCGGATTCTTAGGCGTAGCTATATGAACCGTAACCAACTGGCTCCCCCGTCCAAAGCCTTTGATATGAGGAATTCCTCTCCCCTCAAGCCTAAAGGTCTTGCCGGTTTGGGTTCCGGACGGGATCGAAAGTTCTTCCTCTCCATCGAGGGTGGGTATCTTTATATCCGCCCCTAAAACGGCCTGAGGGAAACTGATTAGAATATCACAGGTAATATCGTTACCGCTTCGTTTGAAGATATTGTGTTCTTTGACATGGATGACAACATAGAGATCCCCCGGAGAACCTCCTTGATTTCCTCCATCCCCCTCGCCCCTGAGGCGAAGGGTGGAACCTTTTTCTACACCGGCCGGGATCTTAACCGATACAGTCTTCTTCTCTTTAATCCGCCCTGTTCCCTTACACGGTTTACAAAATTCTTTAATGATAGAACCCTTGCCGTGACACTTGGGGCAGGTGGTACTCATACTGAAGAAACCTTGCGATCGGACAACCTGGCCAGAACCGCCGCAGGTAGAACACCTCTCGGGTTTGGTTCCCTCTTTGGCCCCCGTCCCGTGGCAGACCGAACAGTCTATTCCCCGGTCAAAGGTTATCTTTTTATCGGCACCTTCAACAACGTCCTCAAAATCTATCTCTATATCATACCTAAGGTCATTGCCCGGATTTCCCCTCTGCCGGCCCTGACTTCTCCCCCCAAAACCAAAAAAATCTTCAAAGGCGGAGAATATATCTTCAAACCCGGAGAAGCCTGAGAACCCGCTCCCTTTAAGACCTTCATGGCCGTAATTATCGTATATCTGCCTCTTCTCTAGGTCTCTCAGAACCTCATAGGCCTCGGCTGCCTCTTTAAACTTCTCCTCGGCATCCTTATTGTTTTCATTTCTATCGGGGTGGTACTTCATGGCAATCTGCCGATAGGACTTCTTTAACTCCGCTTCAGTGACATTTTTGGTGACACACAGAATCTCGTAATAACACCTTTTAACCATAGCCCCTATTGATCTCCCCCCCTAAAGACAGCTACCTTTACCTTGGCCGCCCTCAAGAGACGATCCCCTATCCGATACCCCTTCTCAAGCTCTGCCAGAACGAGGTTATCTTTAGCCTTATCCGAAACCTCCTCCGCCATTATGGCCTCGCTTATATTTGGGTCAAATGTCATCCCCTCGGTTTCAATATGTTCAACCCCATGAGAGAGCATGCAGTCCCAAAACATATTACGAACCATATTGATTCCAGCGGATATCGAATCACTCCTATCTGCGGGGATGGCATCAACGGCTCTGTCTAAGTTGTTGGCAAAGGAGAGAAATGAGGAGAGAACCTCCCCCTTAATCTTCTCCCCCCTGGCCATAAAATCATTCTCCAGCCTCTTACGGAAGGCGTCATTCTCGGCCAGCTTTTCCTTGTAGGCAACGATGTACTCCTTCAGCTTGGCCTCGCTCTCTTCGGCATTCTTCTTCAGCTCAGCGATATAAGAAGGAAGCCTATCCTCCGGCTTTTCTCCCCCTTCTGAATCATTTGGGATATCACCATCGACAGATATCCTCTTATCATTAACCTTAAAGGAGGAGGCATCGCCCCCCCCTTTAGGAGTTTCCTCTTTAATCTCTTTTTTACTCATATCCCTCTAAAATCTGATGATACAAAATTTGGTCAACACTATAAGATTATTTTTTATCGTCTACATCCTCAAACTCGGCATCGACAACATCTGAATCATCCTTCTTTGCCTCAGGCTCCCCTTTAGGAGATTCAGCCCCGTGAGGAGCCTCGGCTTCAGCCTGCTTATACATAATCTCGGCCAGCTTGTGAGATTCTTTGGTAAGCTTCTCGGTTGCCTCTTTTATCTTGGCATGGTCATCACTCTCCAACATCTTCTTGGCTTCAGCAATAGCCTCTTCAAGGGTCTTAGCCTCCGCCTCGGGAATCTTATCCTTATTCTCATTCAGCATCTTCTCGGTGCTGTAGCAGAGAGAATCAAGCTGGTTTCTGGCATCAATCGCCTCACGTCTCTTCTTATCATCATCGGCGTTGGCTTCGGCCTCGTTGACCATTCGGTCAACGTCATCCTTGCTGATACCGCTGGAGCTGGTTATGGTTATCTTCTGCTCTTTTCCGGTTCCCTTATCCTTGGCCGAAACATTAACTATGCCGTTGGCATCGATATCAAAGGTAACCTCAATCTGCGGAACCCCTCTGGGAGCAGACGGGATGCCTACCAGATGGAATTTGCCCAAGGTCCTGTTGTCTTTGGCCATCTCCCTCTCCCCCTGCATGACGTGAATTTCAACACTGGTCTGACTATCAGCCGCGGTTGAGAAGACCTCGCTCTTCTTGGTGGGGATAGTGGTGTTTCTCTGAATGAGCTTGGTCATTACGCCGCCCAAGGTTTCGATACCAAGAGAAAGCGGGGTTACATCAAGAAGGAGGATGTCTTTAACATCTCCGGCTAAAACTCCCCCCTGAATGGCCGCGCCAAGGGCAACTACCTCATCCGGGTTAACCCCTTTATGAGGCTCCTTGCCGAAGAAATTCTTAACAAAGGCCTGTATCTTGGGGCCTCTGGTTGAACCGCCGACAAGAATCGCCTCATCTATATCACTAGCCTTAAAACCGGCATCCTTTAGAGCCATATCACAAGGCTTGTGGCTCCTCTCGACCAGGTCCTCAGTCATCTGCTCATACTTACCCCTGCTAAGTTTCATATTAAGATGCTTAGGACCGCTGGCATCTGCAGTAATGAAGGGGAGGTTTATATCTGTCTCAACGGTAGAAGAAAGCTCAATCTTGGCCTTCTCGGCAGCTTCCTTCAGACGCTGCAGGGCCATGACATCCTTGGAGAGATCCACCCCTTGGGCCTTCTTAAATTCATCAACAATCCAATTTATAATCCTCTGGTCTAAATCGTCTCCGCCAAGATGGGTATCGCCGTTAGTCGCCTTGACCTCGACAACATTATCCCCAACCTCAAGTATCGAAATGTCGAATGTCCCTCCGCCAAAGTCGTAGACAGCAATCTGTTCATCGCTCTTTTTATCCAGACCGTAGGCCAGGGCCGAGGCAGTCGGCTCGTTTATAATCCTCTTAACCTCAAGTCCGGCTATCTTGCCGGCATCCTTGGTAGCCTGTCTCTGGGAATCATTAAAATAGGCAGGGACGGTTATAACCGCCTCTGTTACCGGAGAGCCAAGATAGGTCTCGGCTGACTTTTTAAGTTTCTGGAGTATCATGGCCGATATCTCAATAGGGGAATACTGTTTTCCCCTGACCTCTATCTTGGCCTCTCCCTTATCCCCTTTAACAACCTTGTAGGGAACGGTCTTAATCTCGTCCTGAACCTCGTCAAACTTACGCCCCATAAAGCGTTTAACCGAATATATGGTATTCTCCGGGTTGGTAACCGCCTGCCTCTTAGCTACCTGTCCAACCATAATCTCTCCGTCTTTGCCGAAGGCCACAACAGAAGGGGTGGTGCGGTTCCCTTCCTCGTTGATAATAACCTCAGGGCTGTTCCCCTCCATAACGGCCACAACCGAGTTGGTTGTTCCCAAATCTATACCAATAATCTTCCCCATCTAATCCTCCAAGATATAATTTAAAAATATTTCAAAATGACAATAGATACACACTGTTTTAGGACATTGTCGGACACCATGTAATACTGCCAATCGGCGATGTCAAGCAAAGGAAGGGAATAATATGAGTTGACTAAACCGGCGGGGCTAACAATATTGTCTCAAGGGCTTTCATGCACCTTAGTGACCTTTTCAACAACAATATCCTTCTCGTAGGGGCTATCCTGGTCTCTTGAGATAACAGCCTTTAGGGTAACAACCCGCCCTACATATTTCTCAAATTTTTTGGCCTGAGGCCCCTTTATGTAGTATATGACCGATTTTTTGCTTCTCCCCTTATGGGGAACGAGCTGCAGGTCGGAGTATTTCCAGTAGAGAAGACGGCCGGTAAGATCGACAGGGACATCATTCTTCTTTTTACCTGAGAGGTTATTCAGCTTGAGCATAACCGGCATATCGCTCTTCTTGAGCATCAGGATGTTGTAGTAGACCGATTTTTTCCCGGGGATATCGTCATTCTTGTTGATATGGGAGTAATTGACATATACCTGCAACGCCCCATCCTTTTCTAAAACCTTCGACACCGAGATTGAGTAATTATCGATCGGCTCAGTCATAACAGCCACCAGCATATATTGGTCAAAGTTAACACGCTTCAGCTCACTTTCAAGCTGGTTGACCTTGAGATGTACCGGGTAATTCCTTATCTCTCTGAGCTTGTCCAGGAAGTGGGTCATCCCCTCTCTTGAACGGATAACTTTGACATGGGGGGGAATAGAGGCGCTTGTCCCTCTGATATTAGTGGTGAGATGCCCTTTAAACTCTTTATAGATTTGCATATCGGCCGCATTAACCGATAAGGGGGCAAACATAGCCGCGACAGATAAAGCTAAAGCAATAAAAATATTTTTTCTATAACAGAACACAGCGCTACCTATTTATTAAATTGAGGGGCGTAATGAGCAACTTGTCGATATTGAAAGACAAAATCCCTTGAAAAGATAGACTGCTGTCGAGATAAACCAACCGGCTTCGAAAGTAAAATAATGGGCGAAACAGGGATCGAACCTGTGACATCCGCCTTGTAAGGGCGGCGCTCTCCCATCTGAGCTATTCGCCCGAAAACACCTTCAATGAGGTTAGCACTTTTATATAAGATGCGCAACTGTGCCCGGAAAATTTGTAGCGAGCAGATAAACTGTCCTCATCTGTAGCACATCAATTGTCCGGTTATTATTATAATGTATGGCCAGAGAAAGGAGGGCTATACATGAGACGAACGGAGATACTGCAGGAGGTTCGGAAGATGAGATTTGAAGAA
>JAHJSF010000078.1 GCA_018830405.1 Nitrospinota bacterium
GACATATGATAGATCGTATTTGGTGCCACATTGAGCCTCCCCTTCATGTAGGGGTGGAAGGCCCCGCAGGTAGAGGCGCATCTTATGTCAAAGCGCCCGGCCTTGTCAGCGGTGAATTTTAAAACCCCCAACATCCCCGGCTGGATATGATGGTTTTCATGGTCAGCTTCTCCGGTTATCAGTTGACCATTCACATCTTTATAGGCCGTAACAAATTTCTGGTAACCGTCTAGGAACATCCCGTGGGTTACATCCTCGGAAACCATCTGGATAAGAACCTTGTCCCCCTTATTGATCTCTATGATATTCGGTTCATATTCCCACTGTCTGGCACGCACCATAAAGACCTTCTCATCCATCCACTTGAAGAGCCTTTTGGTCATATCGTCCTTTCCGGTATAATCCCCGACATATCGGATGATATGGCCATTATCTATTATTACCGCCTGAGGGAACTTCTCGATCCCGTAAAGTTTGGCGATCTCACCGGAAGGGTCTCCATATATCTGGTAGGATAGCCAGAGATCGTTCCTGATCTCGTCTCCCCTCGACTGGTCAACCCCGCTTACTATGGGGATAATCTGCAGTTCGCTGGCCGAATAGTAATCAAACATCTCTGATATTTGGGAAAGGTTCTCCTGCGAGTTCTCACTATCATCGGCAATTAGGAGGAGAATTGGTCTGTTATTTAACGAAGAAAGAGAGATGTTTTCGCCATTGGCGTCGGCGAGGGCAAATTCGGGCGCATCTTTCCCTGTGATACTATTTGCGGTAGCGTATCTGCTAACCCCTAAGGCTACCAGGCCGACAAAGAGTATCGGCAGTAGCAATACCTTCTTTTTAACTATCTCTCTCATCTTCATATATCTCTCTTCTTCCTATATATAGTGTTATGGTTTTAATACCTCTTTTTCATTACAATAGTATTATCATAGTATTTGTAGTGTTAAATAAAGCAAGAGTTATGCCAAAGTGCCTATAGCTATTTAAGACATTGATTGTAAATGAGATGTAACTATTAATGGAGAATAGGAAAAAAGACATTGATTGCCAGAGTTACAAATATGTTCCATATATAATGTAGGCGGAGGGGTATATTGCTCTTATTATCACTATTTTGCTGTAGTTAAACATTTTTGGTAATAGTTTAATGGAGTCCCTTTCCGACGCAACGTATTGATTTAAATGTAATTAGGTTAATAATAGGGGGAGCCTGCTCCAAAAAAAACCACATTTACGTGTTGACCCCGAAAACAAAGCCACATTTAGGTGTGATTTTGACATGGGAGGTCCTTTGTATACGTTACACGTCGTTGGGTGTTGGCCAGAGCCATTGCATAATGTTCGGCTACTCGCTACAGGTGGTTTTATTTGTTAGTAATATTATGATTATTCTGTTTTTAGATTATGCGGTGTCTGAAGTGCTGCTTTTTTATGATTATGCTTGACAAGCTTTTTTTCTGTTATACCATGTGAAAAATTGGGGATGGTGTTACGCCGAGGGGAGTTTTGCTGTCCATGCCTGCCTGATCTTATAAAAATTGCCCAAAGCTGAACTATTGTTGCCTGTTTCCAATTCCGCCGGAATAATCATATTAATTGGATTCGCAAACACGCTAAAGAAGAGATACGTATCAGCGGAAAATAAGGGCAAAGGGGGTCATATAGCTAATCTGTTTGCTTATGCAGTAAGTCGTTTTGAGATAAAGGAGGTTATAGAATGATTAAAGTAGAAGAGGCCAGAAAGGTTGTTTTGGAGAGTGTAAAACCGGTAGGAATAGAAAAAGTTGAGATTCTTTTATCTATAGACCGAGTCTTGGCCGAAGATATCTATTCGACCTTGGATTTAAGCCCATTTGATCATTCGGCCATGGACGGATATGCAGTCATCTCTTCTGATACCGGCGGCGCTTCTGTCGCCAATCCTAAAGTTTTAGAAGTCATTGAAGATATCCCGGCCGGTTATGTTGCAAGTAAGGAATTGGGACAGGGGCAAGCGGCCAGGATTATGACCGGCGCCCCGATACCGTCGGGTGCTGATGCTGTAATTATCGTTGAAGATACAGAGAAAGAGGGTTCGAGGGTTAAAATATTTAGTGAAGTTGACAGGGGAGAGAATATTCGCTTAAGGGGAGAAGATGTTAAAAAAGGGGAACTGGTCATCCCCAAGGGGAAAAGAATTGGTCCGGCTGAGGTAGGGATGTTGGCCGCTTTAAATATAAGGGAAGTAGAGGTGGCGAAACGTCCGCAAGTGGCCATTTTATCTACCGGAGATGAATTGGTTGAGGTAGGAGAAGATTTGGAACCTGGCAAAATAAGGAACAGCAACAGTTATAGTTTGTATGCCCTAGTGCATAAATATGGAGGTGCTCCGACAATTTTAGGGATTGCCAAGGATGTCAAAAAAGAGGTAGAGGATAAAGTTAGAA
>JAHJSF010000079.1 GCA_018830405.1 Nitrospinota bacterium
TATGTAACCAAGCCATACACCAAGGAGGAACTCCTATCAGCTATCAACCTACATCTTAAACTTTCCAATAATGGGTAGATTTGGGTAGGGGATGGAGAAAATGGACTGTATGCAGATAGTCGCTCTCCTAAAAGACTTCGAGAGGGGCGACAGAAAAAAGGATCAGCCCCGGTAAAAGGGCTGATCCTTAAAAATTCAGGAGCTAATTAATGCTTTCTGACTATATCTTTAACCTTCATCAAACGAGTCAGGGCTGACCTCTCTATCTCTCCCAGACGGAGAACAATCTGATGGAGGGCATCCTCTAAAGAAGGAACCATGACATGCTCCAGGGCGTTAACCCTACGCCTTGTCTTTTCAATATCAACGGCCAGAAGCTGAATTGCCTTCTCTTTCTCAGAAAGTCTAACCATAAGAGGAAGTGCATCGGCGAAGAGTTTCAAGGAATAATCCAAGTCTCCGGAGGTTTCTGAAAAGCCGTAACCGATTATATCCCCCTTATACTCAAGAGACAGTTTAGGAATCTTAATATTCATAATGTTTCCCTTGGAAACAGTCATAGATATCTTATCCTTAGAGGTGAGGAGGGCTTCCTCCAGAAACTCGTTAGCCATTCCGGAGCGAGCCACTATAAAACCTTGAAAGGCTCCGGAGAGGGCTGCCTCAACCTTATTGCGCAAGTCTCTGTAATCCTGTATGAGGATCATAAACTGGCGCATCATCTCATCCCTTTTATCCTTCAAGAGCTTATGACCGCGCTTGGCCAAAACCAAACGCTTCTTGTAGTTCATAAGCTCCATTCTGGTGGCGCTTACTTGTTGTTGCATAATATCCCCGATAAATTAAAAGATGTTATCCAGAGCATCATAACTTAGTATACCTTCGTTGCTCCTTGGCTCTTCGTTATACAACCCCCTATCCCCCTTTGTTAAGGGGGAATAAGGGGGTTGTATAACGCCTCACCCCTCGCCTTCGTTGCGCCTCGGTCTACTTTTTTCTGATGCCCTGACAAATTACCCCTTAAGCCTCAGCCTTAGGGAGATATTTCTCTATATGCTCAACCTTAACCCTCTTAAGCTCAGACTTGGGTAGTATGCTAAGTAATTCCCATCCTATCTGCAAGGTATCGGCAATACTTCTATCCTCGTAATCTCCCTGCTGCAGAAATTTCTTCTCAAACTCACTGGCAAATTTCAGATACTGCTGATCCTGCTCAGAAAGAGCTGATTCACCAAGAATAACGGACAACTCTTCGGCCTCTTTACCACGGGCATAACTGGCGAACAACTGACTTGACCAACCACTATGGTCCTCTCTGGTCTTACCTTCTCCAATACCCTTGTCACGAAGTCTTGAGAGACACGGAAGGACATCGATCGGAGGATAGATTCCTTTATTCTGCATGGCTCGGCCAAGTATAATCTGTCCCTCGGTTATATAACCGGTCAAGTCAGGAACCGGGTGGGTTTTATCATCCTCAGGCATAGTAAGAATAGGAATCTGGGTTATTGAACCTGATTTTCCTTTAACCCTTCCGGCACGTTCATATATGGTCGAAAGGTCGGTATAAAGATAACCGGGGAATCCTCTACGGCCGGGAATCTCTTTACGGGCAGCAGAAACCTCACGAAGGGCCTCACAGTAGTTGGTCATATCGGTTAAGATAACCAAGACATGCATCCCCTTCTCATAGGCCAAATACTCAGCAGCGGTCAAGGCCATACGTGGGGTAGCTATCCTCTCTACCGCAGGGTCGTTGGCCAGGTTGACAAATAGAACCGCTCTATCCAAAGCACCTGTCTGCTGGAAGTCATTTCTGAAGAACTCATACTCATCAAAGGTAATACCCATGGCCGCAAAAACAACGGCGAATTCCTCATCCTTGCCCAAAACCTTAGCCTGTCTGGCAATCTGGGCTCCGAGGCGTGAATGGGGAAGACCTGACCCTGAGAAGATAGGCAGCTTCTGCCCTTTAACCAGGGTATTAAGACCATCTATGGTAGAAATACCGGTCTGAATAAACTCGGACGGATAATCTCTGGCATAGGGGTTAATCGGGCTGCCGTTAACATCAACCAGCTTATCCGGAATGATTTTTGGCCCATCATCTATCGGTCGTCCCATTCCGTCAAATATTCTTCCGAGCATATCCTCGGAAACGCCGAGCTCAATCCCTTTACCCAAGAAGCGGATAGTGGTGTTCTCAATATTGATACCGGTGGTTCCCTGGAAGAGCTGAACTAGGGCCTTATCGGCATTGATCTCCAAGACCTTACCCAAACGTATATCTTTGCCGGAAAGCTCAACCTCAACCAGCTCCTCATACTTTACCCCCTCAACACCCTCGACGAGGACCAATGGCCCGGACACCTCAGCCATCGTTTTATATTCTTTAAGCATCTTTTTCCTCCTGCCTTAACAATGAGTTATTTAAATTATTTCTACTTATACGAAGTCGCATTCAAACGCTAACTGTGTTGGCTTCGTCGTCAGCTCCTCGACATACAACCCCCTATCCCCCTTTGTTAAGGGGGAATAAGGGGGTTGTATGTCGCTTCCTCCTGGCCGCCTTGTTATCATTTTGAATGCAACTCCGTATTAATGGACGCGACCTGCTCCTTAACCTTGGCAAAGATAGCATCTATTGTATCCATCTTATCCTCAGGAATAAGCTTTACCCTAGCTACCTCTTCCAATACAGGCAGGGCAACCAACTTACGGAGAGACACATGTTCTTCAACCGCTTTCTTGAAGAGGGCATAGATGTCGTGTATAAGTTTCAACATCTTATACTGCTTCTTTAGGGATGTATAAGCATCCAACTCCTCAAAGGCGCTCTGATGCAGGTAATCCTCTCTTATCATCTTAGTAATCTCCAAAATGAGCTGATCATTCGGCGATAGAGAATCCTTGCCTATCAACCTGACTATCTCCTCAAGCTCAGATTCTCTCTGTAGAAGACTCATTGTTTCCTGACGGAGCTGACCCCAACCTTTAGCAACATCGCTCTCAAAATAACCTTTAAGGTTGTCGTTGTATAGAGAATAACTCGTTAACCAGTTGATGGCCGGGAAGTGACGGCGGTAAGCCAATTTAGAATCCAATCCCCAGAATACCTTAACAACCTTCAGGGTAGACTGAACAACAGGGTCAGACATGTCACCACCCGGAGGAGAAACAGCTCCAACCGAACTGATAGAACCGATACGCCCATCTGAACCAAGGGCCTGAACCTTACCGGCTCTCTCGTAGAAGTTGGCTATCTTGGTAGCCAGGTAGGCTGGATATCCCTCTTCGCCGGGCATCTCCTCGAGACGTCCGGACATCTCACGCAAGGCCTCAGCCCAACGTGAAGTAGAGTCGGCCATAAGGGCAACATCGTAGCCCATATCCCTATAATATTCGGCTAGTGTAATACCTGTATAGATTGAGGCCTCACGGGCCGCAACCGGCATATTAGAGGTGTTGGCTACAAGAACCGTTCTCTTCATCAATGACTTCCCTGTCTTCGGGTCTATAAGCTCAGGCATCTCCATTAAAACGTCGGTCATCTCATTACCACGTTCTCCGCAACCGATATAAACAACTATCTCTGTGTCGGCCCATTTGGCCAACTGCTGCTGAACAACGGTCTTACCGGAACCGAAAGGCCCGGGAACACAAGCAGCACCACCTTTAGCCAAGGGGAAGAGCGTGTCGATTATTCTCTGTCCGGTACATACCGGAACACTAGGGGATAGTCTCTTTTTATATGGTCTGGCGACACGAACAGGCCAGGTGGTAAGCATACGAAGCTCTTTTACCCCTTCGGAGGTCTTAAGCTTAGCAATGGTCTGCTCAACATTAAACTTTCCGGATGATATCTCAACGATCTCTCCGGCTAAACCGTAAGGGACCATAACCTTATGGGTAATAACCTCTGTCTCGGGAACCGTACCGATAATGTCACCAGCCGCAACCTTATCCCCCTTTTTAACGGTCGGAGTAAAGGCCCACTCTTTTTTCCTGTCGATACTCGGAACAGAAACACCGCGGGCAATCAGGTGACCAGTTTTCTCATATATAAGGTTTAGGGGACGCTGAATACCATCATAGATAGATTCAAGTATGCCCGGCCCAAGCTCAACGCTGAGGGGGAGATTTGTACTATAAACAGGGTCTCCCGGACCTATACCGCCTGTCTCCTCATATACCTGGATAGAAACCAACCCCCCTTTTATTTCAACAATCTCTCCGATGAGCTCTTCTTTGCTGACCTTAACAACGTCATACATCCTGGCGTTTTCTATTCCCTCAGCCAACACCAAGGGTCCGGCTACTTTTACAATCTTTCCTTTTTTCATGAATCTCCTCTTTCCGATGACAGCAGATCGATTCCAACCGCTTTTTCGATCATCTTGCGTACCTTTTCCATGCCAAGCCCCTTACTTCCTTTAAAGCTGGGAATAATAACAATACTTGGATACAGCTCTATCTCCTTCTCTAACTCCTCTATCCTCTTAAGCATATTTGCCGCGTAATCTTCAGTTATGAAGATTGAAGCAAAGTTCTCCTGAACCAACTTAGTCAGAATCTTTTCCGCCTCTTCCGAGGTCTTAACGGGATAGACGGATAAACCGAGGGCCTTAAAGCCAAGGATAGAATCTCTGGCCCCGATAATTGCCATATCAGCCATAAAACACCGTTAACCTTTCTCTTATCAAATCTAAAGGGATGGAGTTGATCTTGCCAACCAGAATAATTCGGAGAATCTTTATCTCCTTATCCTTTTGCATGAGATAGGAAAGTAAAGGTTCCGGCCCCGAAGTTACTATACGAGCCTGGCCGAGATAACCCAATATAAAATTATCAGATAAATGCTCAAGTTTTGATATGTCCCCCTTATGGAGCCATTCTCCCCCCCCGGCATTAGCTATAGAAGCGTAAGAGGTCCGGCGCAAGGCGGACAATATATCTTCATTGGAACGATCATATAACCGCAACAAAACAGCGTTATCTATCTCACCACCGGGCAAAAGGGCATCTACCAGAAGCTTTCGGTTAGACTCCATCTTTCTAATCCGCATCAAGGTCTTGATATTTGTAAGATCCACCTGCTTTGACACGAGCCTATCAAAAAATTGAATCCCTATCTCGCTACCCATCTTAGAGATATAGTCGATATAGGCCTTGTCAACCAACAGATCAACAACCTGCGGGCTGCTTTCGTTCTCAAGATAGGCCTTAACATCTCTGACAACTACATCAAGCTCAGGAGAAATCTCCTTAGCTTTGCCGGACAGAACATCCTTCATTCTGCTGACAGGTATCTCCCCCAAGGTACTAAGGGAGGGTTCCGGGTCTTCTCCCAACAGATCGGCCTTGAGCAACGCCTTCAGGTTGTGAAAATCGTAGCGGCGACGGGAAATACGGGCGATTAGACGACCGGCCGACATCTTCTCTATCAGCTCATAGCTGCGGCGAAGGTGAGCGGACAGGATAGATTCAAAGTCGTGTATGCTGCTGCCGTCATCCAGAAACTCACCGTACCCATAATCACCGAGGACCCTGCACATCTCGTCCTCGCTCCTAGCCTCCAGGAGCCTGACCATAGCCGGACGCCCCATGATCCTCTTTTCGAGAACCCTGATATTGCCCACCGCCGACAGGTACCGCGAGTCCCATTTCATTTTAATTAACGATGAATAGGCCATATAAACTAATTCCTACCTAAGGATAAATTTTATTTAATACGAAGTCGCATTCAAACGCTAACTGCGTTGGCTTCGTCATCAGCTCCTCAACATACAACCCCCTATCCCCCTTTGTTAAGGGGGAATAAGGGGGTTGTGCGTCGCTTCCTCCTTGCCGCCTTGTTATCATTTTGAATACAACTCCGTATAAACCACGGGTCGCCCCGGGCCGCCAAGCTAAAATAGAACCTTAGCTATCTTGGGCTCCAATCTGTCCCTGCAAGACTTCAAAAGAGAGACAAATGTAGAGTTTATCTTCACCTTACCTCTTTTAAGGACAAACCCCCCTTTTTCTTCCAAATTATCGGAGGAGAACTTAAGCCCCCCCTTCTTTCCCGTGCCGGTCAGTGCGCTGTTAACCGCCGTAATCCAACCTTTACCTAAACGGGTTACATCGGATGCATGGAGCAAAACTTCTTCATCCCCGGTTACAGCAGCATCTACAACCATTTTTTTTAACAGCTCAGCATACTCTTTGTCAGGAATGTTGGAGAGCCTCTCTAAGGCAGTCGCAAAAACCTCCCCCATAACCTCCTGCTTGGTAGCCAAAAGGCCCTTCCTGGCCTGAACACTGGCAACCTGTTCCATCCTGTGCAAACGGTGGGCAGCGTCGGCCTTCCCCTTCTTCAGGATTGCGTCAGCCTCTTTAGAACCTCTCTCTTCGGCCTCCTTCAGAAGTTTATCAGCCTCCTTCTGCGCATCACTCCTGATATTGCTAACCTGATCGGCCGTATCCTTGCGAATCTTGTCTATAATATCTTTTAATGCCATATTGACTCTATATATTTATATACAACTATTATAATTAACCTACCTGGATTCCCATGAGGAGAAGGATAGTAATAAGAAGACCTAGAACCGCATATGTTTCAACCAAGGCGGAAAATATAACAGCCTTTACGAATTCCTGAGGTTGTTTGGCAACAATGGCCACACCGGAGGCAGAAACCTTCCCCTGATGTATTCCGGAGAAAAGACCGGCCAGACCAACCGGAAGACAAGCGCCCAATATCTGCCATCCCTGAGCCGGGGTTACAGCTAAGGTGGTTCCCAATAATCCTACTTTCAACATAACAAAGAAGGCGACGACGAAACCATACATACCCTGGGTACCGGGAAGAACGGAAAGAATCAAAAGACTTGTAAACTTCTCCGGCTCCTCGGTCATGACGCCGTTAGAGGCCTGGGCTGCGTAACCAATACCAATACTAGAACCAATACCAGCCAAAGCAACGGCTAGGGCTGCTCCGAAAACGGCCAAAATCATTCCCAACTCCATAATAACTCCTCCTTAATAACGATTATTTTACAAAAAACAGCAGACCAACCTCCTACACTTTTTTTAGGGGTCAATCCTGCAAACTTACTCCATCAATAATAACTGAATATTTGTCCACACTCCTGAATGGACTAAACATCTTTCCTCCTCCCGAAAAGAACTTCGGGAAGAACTCCACAAACTGCAATCTCAAAGAATGGACCGCCGCAGCAAGACAGTTTAGAACAAGATTGTAGGTATGTCCCCCCACCAGGATAAGAACCATAACCCCATACCCAACAAAAGGTATGTTTGAGGAGAGTACCGCAATCTTGTTGATTACATTAGCAACGGCAGCAGTCGCCAGACCCAAGGCCAACAACCTCGAATATGACAAGATATCGCTTAGGTACCCTACCAACCCATATATCTTCAAAAGTCCATAACCCACCCTTTTAAGGATATTCTTCTCCCCCCAGGCATTGCCATAGAAGAAGAGGAAAAAGAGGAGGCTTCCAACCCATACCCACTTCCCTACAATAGCCAACTGCGCATACTTAACGGCATCCACGTATTGAGAGAGAAACATGGCCAACCCAAAAAAGAAGGTAACCCAAGGAAGCTGCCCAAAAATAGCGTCCTTGTAATTACCGTGCCTCATTAGGTCCCAAACTTCGATAATGACACCGAAAGTAACCTGGATATATCCTAAGACTACGGCCAGGATAAAGAAGGTCATCGGTTCTTTAATCGGATCAAAAAGCATCAAGGAGTTCTGAATAGATATCAGGGTAGGATTACCTACAATAAGCACCAAGTCACCAAACCAACCGCCGGTAACTACGCCGGCAACAATGGTTGAGATTCCGCAGAACAAAACTAATTTAACCATATTCTTGGAATCTTTTGACAATTCAAACTTAAACATCACATAGAGGGCAATAAGAAAGATGATAAGACCGTAACCGGCATCTGTCAGACAAAGACCGAAAAAGAGAAAGAAGAATGGGGCCAGGAAAGGGGTAGGGTCTGCCTCACCGCTGTTGGGCATACCATAAAGCTTTGTTATCCCTTCAAATGGCGCAATCAGGGACCTGTTCTTTAGAGCAATTGGCGGGTCATCATCTTTGGCGGGAGAGGCAAGGGAGATATATATTCCATCAAAACCATCTTCCAATAATTTTTTAATCTTATCGGCGTCCTTCGACCGGACCCATCCCTCGAGGAAGAAGGTATCCCTTGTATCTCCGAGGAAGCGTTGGGCCTCAACCCTCTCCTTCTCGTTGAAATAGTAATCATGAATAATTTTAATCTCGGGAACCTGCTTGGCATATTCAGCCGCCTTGGCCTTAACTCTAACCTGCTCAGCCTCTATCTCTTTTATTTTGACGCTCATAGAAGAGGCAATCTGGGCAGGAGTTCCGGACATACCGGCAAAATTAACCTTCTCCAAGCCGAGACGGCCGAGTATGGAGATTAGTCTGGCCTTCTCTTCTCGATTGGAAACAAAGACAACATATTT
This sequence comes from Nitrospinota bacterium, assembly GCA_018830405.1. Taxonomy (GTDB): domain Bacteria; phylum Nitrospinota; class Nitrospinia; order UBA9942; family JAHJSF01; genus JAHJSF01. The sequence goes on from JAHJSF010000079.1 coordinate 8,513, forward strand.
AGAGGCGTCCTTATCAGAGACAGGATAGATATCGCTATCGGAGAGTTCCTCCTTAACCGCCGCCAGGAAGGAATCATAGGCGTCAGCAGGAATCTTAAGGGGGGAGGCGTCTACAATCCTCCCGCCGGCTAAATCCTCAACGGGAATATCCATCTCTATCCAAGGGGCCAACATATCAAGTTCAGCCTTTAGGTCGTATATCTTCTTACTATCTTCAGAAAGACTATGAGCTATAGAACGAACCACGTCATATGTCTTTTGATTTTTATAATCATTTATGTGGGACCGAATGTTATCGGCCGTAACTTTCGGTTTGCTGCTGCTGAGACGCTTAAAGAGACCCTCTTCAACCATAAAGGGAGAAAGAAAGCCTATAAGATAGTCGAGCTCCCCCAACATCTCCGTAACCTCCTCAGAGGCAACAGCGCCTCTATCGGCCGTATCAGGAGAATCCCCCTCTCGCTCCAACTCCTTAAAATGAACAGCGCCTAATTGCTGCAAAATGTCCAGAACCGGCATACGGATCGTTTTATGACCCAATATCGACATTTTTTTCATTGCATCAATTGCCATGGATCACCGTGTCCTTGACTAAGGTTATAGCTTCTTCAGTCTTACTGCGACTATCATCTCTAAGAATGCCCTTCTTACGGTCTGCCTCGGAGAGTATGGATTCGGTCTTATCTTTCCCCTTAACTTCAGCCTCAAGAATAAGGCGGGCTACCTTGTCTTCGGCCTGCTTAATCTTGTCGGCCATAAGCTGTTGACTCTTCTCGGCCGCCTTCTCGAGAGTAGAAACGGATTCTTTGCGGGCAGCTTCTATGTCCCTCTCCGCTTCTTCCTCAACGGTTCTAACCTGATTAATATTCTCTTTAAGCATATAATACCGTCTTCTGTAATGGTTTTTAACATCCTATACAAAGCGACATAAATTTGTATACCTTTGTTGCTCCTTGGCTCTTCGTTACGGCGTATGCTAAATACGCCTCACTCTTTGCCTTCGTCGCGCCTCGGTCTACTTTTTTCTGACGCTCTGTATATATCTTGTCTCCGCCAAACCCTCCTAAATCAGCGGGGGGGAGAGACCAACTTAAAACTTCACAAAAACACATCCAGTGAATAATATAACAATTTCGAATAAATGCAAAAGATTTTTTATTTTTTGATCCACCCGACTAATCATCAAACCACTCCAAGTAATGCCAATAAAAGGCTTCCCCCTGCCACCAGACCTAATGCCCTATTAACTATCCCCTTATACCCCCAATTGGGCCAAACACTTTTATCTTATTACTTTGGCGATATATTCGTTATAATAGACAAAACACTGTGGCGGCACAATGTATGTCTTCTATTGATAGACCTCGGCCGCACTGACAGACACTAATATATCGGGCATGAAATGAACAAAATATTGGTTACCGGCGTGGCCGGTTTTATCGGCTCTCATCTGGCCTATAGGCTCCTTGAAGATGAAAATAATATAGTCGTTGGCCTTGATAATCTAAATGACTATTACGATGTAACCCTGAAAGAGGCCAGACTGAGTCGTCTGGAGGGGAAGGAAGGTTTCTTATTTGCCAGGCTTGACCTTGTCGACCGAGAGGGCTTGGTAAGGTTATTCGCCGAACATAAATTCGATAAAGTGATTAACCTGGCGGCCCAGGCGGGGGTTCGATATTCACTCACCAACCCCTACGCCTACATAGATTCAAACATTGTCGGATTTATCAATGTCCTGGAATGCTGCCGTCACAATAAGGTTAAACATCTGGTCTATGCCTCTTCAAGTTCTGTCTATGGGAACAATACCAAGATGCCTTTCTCGGTTCACCACAATGTGGACCACCCCATCTCCCTCTATGCGGCCACCAAAAAGGCCAATGAGCTGATGGCCCACACCTATTCACACCTGTACGGCCTTCCAACGACGGGGCTGAGGTTTTTCACGGTCTACGGGCCTTGGGGGCGCCCCGATATGGCTCTCTTCCTCTTTACCAAGGCAATCATTGAAGGAAAACCGATAGAGGTCTTTAACCACGGTAAGATGAGGCGCGATTTTACCTACATAGATGATATTGTTGAGGGGGTTGTCAGAACTATGAATAATATTGCCGCCCCCAATAAGGATTGGAATTCGGATGACCCTGATACGGCCACCTCAAGCGCCCCCTACCGTATCTACAATATAGGGAACAATAATCCGGTAGAGCTGATGGACTTTATCGTGGCGATAGAGAAGCAGGTTGGCCGGAAGGCGGTAAAAAAGATGTGTGATATCCAGCCGGGGGATGTGCCGGCTACCTATGCCGATATTGAGGCCCTGGTCAAGGATGTCGGGTTTTCCCCCTCCACCCCGATTGAGGTTGGGATAGGCAGGTTTGTGGCTTGGTACAGAGATTATTACAATGTATAAAAATATGGGGGGTAGATATTGAAGGTTATAAAACTTTTAGAGGATAGAAGCACCCCTATATTTTCGTTTGAATTTTTCCCCCCTAAGACGGATGAGGGATTAGAGTCCCTGATGGAAACGATAGGCCAACTTAAGGGGCTTGAGCCGTCATACGTTTCGGTAACCTACGGGGCGGGGGGATCAAACGCAGGCAAGAGTCTTGATCTAATTTCAACCATCAAGGAGAGGTTCGGGCTGGAATCGATGGCCCATCTGACCTGTGTCAACTCCAGGGCCGATGATATCACCAAGGTCTTGGATGCCTACAGGGATGCCGGGGTAGCCAATATATTGGCCCTGAGAGGCGACCCTCCGGCAGGGTCAAGGGAGTTTAAGGCATCTGAAGGGGGTTATAGGCACGCCTCGGAGTTGGTCTCCCATATAAAGAAGAATTATGACTTCTGTATAGGGGTGGCAGGGTATCCGGAGGGACATCCTGAGAGCAAAAGCATTGATGAGGATATTAGAAACCTTAAGCTCAAGGTTGATGCCGGGGGAGACTTTATTGTTACCCAACTCTTCTTTAACAATGACGACTTTTTCCGGTTTGAGGAAATGGTGCGTCAGGCGGGGATAGAGGTTCCGATTATTCCCGGCATCATGCCGATAACCAACTTTGGCCAGATAGAGAGATTCACAAGTATGTGCGGGGCGTCTATTCCCGATACGGTTAGAAACGACCTCTCCGATATTAAAGATGATGCGGACGAGGTTGCGGAGTACGGGACGGAGTATGCCCTAAGGCAGTGTAAAGGGCTTATAGAGAGGGGAGTCGCGGGGATCCATTTTTATACCCTCAATAAATCTATGGCTACCGTTACTATATTAAAGGCCCTCCATCTGTCCGATTCTTAAATGGCCTGGTGGCCGTTTAGTGTGGGGCATTCGGGCCTGTCCGGCTTGATTGACAAAACCTTGCCGGATGCTATCATGTAGTAGTCAGGGTGCTCTTTGTTTGGTCATTCTTTTTATGGTCTGGGGTCTTTTTTGTTAGGTGTTTATTCTGGTTCGGTCCGAGGTTGGCCTAAAGAAAGTTTCGTTATGAGAATAGAGGCGAGGTGAAGATGAGACCGGTGGTCCTGATAGTCGATGACAATCCGATAAATGTAAAACTGTTGGTGGTAATTATGTGCAACCATTACGATCTTCTTACCGCCCAGAGCGGGGCTGAGGGGAGGGAGATAGCTCTAAAAGAGCAGCCTGACCTTATACTCCTCGATATAATGATGCCCGGTGAAGACGGCTATGAGACCTGCGCCAAACTTAAAAATAATCCGCAAACGGCCAATATCCCCGTCATATTTGTAACCGCTATGGGTGACACATCAAGCAAGGTGAAGGGGCTCAGTATGGGGTCGGTAGACTATATTACCAAGCCCTTTGAAAAGGATGAGATATTGGCCAGGGTCGGCCTTCACCTTAAACTTGATAACTCCCGCAAGAAGATACTGCAGGAGAGTAAGGCGCAAACTATCAGGTTAAAGCAGCTTGGCCAGGCGCAACGGGATATGCTGGTTCTTCCCGCGGACATCCCTGAGGCCTCATTTGGAGTTAACTATGTCTCCCTTCTTGAGGCCGGAGGAGATTTTTACGATGTCTTTAAGGTCTCGGATGGGGTGTATGGTTACTTTATGGCCGACATAAGCGGTCATAATATATCCACATCTTATGGGGCGTCTGCCCTGAAGGCCCTGATATATCAGAACGTCAAGGATGGGGCTACCCCTGAGGCGATGTTTGATTCTCTCAACAGCGCCATGAAAAAGGTTCTCTCCAGCGGGACATACCTGACCGCCTGTTACTGCCTGCTTGACCGGAACAAATCGGAATTACAACTAGTAAACTGTGCCCATCTGCCGATAATACACATCAAAGGGGGGGAGAGTTATCAACTCTTCAAGAGTAACGGGCCGGTTATAGGGGCATTTGATTCTGTGGCAGTTAATCCTGTTAAGGTACCCGTCCAGCCGGGGGACAGGGTCTTTATCTATACTGATGGGCTGATAGAGAGATTTGGAACAAGTAAAAGGGATGTGGAGGACGCCATCAAAGAGTTGTCTTCCATCGCCCTATCAAAAAATGATTTACCTATAGAGAAGGCCGTTGAGGAGATAAGTCAGATCATGCTCTCCAACAGAGAAGAATGTGTGGACGACGCTATTCTGCTTGGTTTTATTGTCTAATATGCCTTTGGGCAGGATATTTGATTAGAAGGAGATAAAAGGGTTTTCGACTAAACCTTCCCCTTAGGCCCCTTTCAGTTTGAGGGGGATGAGCAAGCTGAAGGTGCTCCCCTTCCCTAAGCCCTCACTCTCTGCCTTAACTATCCCATTGTGCAGTTCGGCCAGTTTTTTGGCCAGAAAGAGTCCAAGTCCTGTCCCGCCGTAACCGCGTGTCTTTGACCCATCGATCTGTTCAAACTTATTGAATATCCGCTCCAAGTCCTCCTCCTTTAGGCCTATTCCGTTATCCTTGATGGTGAAGAGAAGAAAGTTATCTCCACTTTGGGGGGGGAGTTCAAATCGCTCCATATCTTTTCGGCTGACTATATCCAGCCTCAAATCAATCTCTCCCCCCTTGGGGGTAAACTTCTCGGCGTTGGAGAGGAGATTGGATAGAATGAGTTTGAGTTTGTTCTCATCGGCGATTATAGTGTCCGGGATATTATCGGCTACTATAGTAGTCAGTTTTTTCCCAAGCCCCGCCACATTTTTTTTTGATGTCTCGGCGACTACATTTACGATGGTCTTTATATCAACCTCCCCCTCTTTAAGCTTGGACTGGTCGATTTCCATGTTGGTTATTTTGAGGATATTGTTTATAAGGGCGAGCAGGGCATTACCGCTTTCATGAATGGTATCCAGATATTCCTTTAGAGATGCATTTTCCTCCCCCCCTCTCTCAGCGAGGTCGCTAAGGGCGAGTTCGGAGAACCCCATTACATGTGTCAGAGGTGTGCGGAGTTCATGGGTCATGTTTCTGAGGAACTCACTCTTGGCCTGGTGGGCCGCCTCCGCTTCATATTTTGAGTCTATTAGTTCGTCGGTCATCTGCTTAAGGTTGGCCGACATCTTGTTGAATGACTCGCCAAGGTTGACAAATTCCGGCGTCCCCTCTATCTTTATCTGGTGGCCGAGATCTCCCTTGCCTATCTCTTCCGTCCCTTTTAGTAGGATGGCGACCGGGTTAAGTATCCTTTGTGCTATTCCCCATCCGGAGGCGGTGGCTACAATAAGCCCGACTAAGCCGACCAAGAATATTATTGCGTTGGCTGAACTGGTTATATCCGTTATTTCGTTGTGGTATGTCTCCAACCTGTCTTGAATTAGCGGTTCAATCTTATTATCAAGCAGGTCATCTATCTCGCCGACTTTGGCGTCAAAGGCGTTTAGAAGGAGATCTATTTTTTCGTTGTTATCCAATGTGTGGGGGCCTTTTGATTTGCTGACCAGGAGTATGATTTGGTCGCCGACTCGGGTTGCCTCTTCGTATAGGAGGCCTATCCTGTGACCAAGCTCTTCTTCCTCCTTTGTCCTTATCAAGGATAGATATTTTGTGTTCCAGGCCGCAAAGTCATCGGCCGAATCGTTTTTCTTGTCTAGATACTGGATGTCTCCGGTGTGAATATAGCTGAAGAGAGCGGTCGATGTTTCAATCGCATTGATCTCCATCTCATCGGCCGCTTCATGGAGGTGGGTCTCCAATTCGGCGTTGGCGGATGACAGTTGTACGGCCCTTATTCTTTCACTGGCCGAGCCGGTCACAAGGGCTATGGTTACGACCAACAAGCCCATATAGGCCACCATTCTGTGAGTTATATTCATCCCTTAATCCTTTACCTTTAACAACCCGCTTTGATTCCCCCCTAATCTCCCCTCTTTGGCAAAGAGGGGCTAGGGGAGATTTCATAAATTCTATTGTTTGACTCTAATAACCTTCAAATCCCCCTTCATCCCCCTTTTCTAAAGGGGGAATTATAGCAGATTCCCCCTTAATTCTTCCCCACTAACAAAGGGGAACAGACCTCTTATTCCCCCTTAACAAAGCCTCCCATTAAGGCGACA
>JAHJSF010000010.1 GCA_018830405.1 Nitrospinota bacterium
CCGCCACATCAATCGGATAATGTACCCCCACGTAGACACGAGATATGGCTGCCATCAAGGCTGTAATCAGGGCGTAGGGGGCTGCCTTTTTATAACGGTTGGCCACAACGGCGGCCACGGCGAACATATTGGCGGCATGTTGGGAGGGAAAGGAGAATGAATCGCTGCAACCGGCCATAAGATTAAATGTCCCGGGTGGAATAACATTGCATGGTCTGATCCTCTCGAAGAAGGGCTTTATGAGACGATAGGTAATCCCATCGGTTAGAGCCACAGCCAATATGAGAAGGAGAATAAAGTAGGCTCCGCTCCTCCAATCTTTGTATATAAGTATAAGGAGAGAGAGGGCGACTATCAGGGACCAATCGGAATATCTGAGGAACATCGGCATAAGATAATCGAGGAACGGGCCTTTTAGTCCCCCATTTATAAAGTGAAACAGTGCGGTGTCTATACTACTTAACATCAGTATCTCCTATCTTGGCTCGATAATATTCAGATACAGGGGAAAATAGGTCATCAACATTTATCTCCTCCATGCAGCGGTGATCGGTCGGGCACTCCCTCTTCCAGCAGGGAGAACAGTCGGCCTCTTTTCTTACTATAGTGTATAAATCGGATAGGGGTGCCGATTCACTCGGATCGGTTGAGCCGAATATGGCGACTATTGGAGTCCCCACCGCGGCAGCTATATGCATAGGCCCTGAATCGTTGGTGACGTATAAATCACAACGTTTAAGAAGAGCGCCGAGTGTCTTTAGCGAAACCCCTCCCGCCAGCGATATAACCCCTGCGGGGCAGCCGCTTAATATATTTTCTGCGTCTCCCCTGTCCCCCGAGCCGCCGAAGATGATAACCTTCCCCTCCAATTCCCTGACTATCCTGTTGGCCAGTTCCGAATATCTTTCAAGCGGCCACCTCTTGGCGTTGCCGAAGGCCGCCCCGACACCGAATCCGACCACAAAGGAGGAGCCGGTCAGACCGTTCTCTTGCCAGATTTTTTCGGCCTCTATGGCGGCCTCCTCGGGAACATGAAAGAATAATCTATCTGCCGGCTGACCGGGGCCTGCTTCGGCCACAAGGTCGGTGTAAAATTTTGACTGATGCATGCGTGGGGATTCCCTCTTGGGGAGAGGGACAGGATGGGTCAGGAGAAGGTTCCGCATATCCTTTCTGTAGCCAAGCCTTATTTTAGCCCCGGCCAGCCATGCGGCCAAGGCCGACTCGAAGGAGTTGGTGAACAATAGGGCCAAATCAAAATCTCTTTCTTTTAAATCACGGTAGAAGGATATCCTTGAGAGGGGAGAGAGCCCCTCGGGGGAGAAGGAGATTATTTCATCTATGTCGCCGTTCCCCTCCAACAGCGGAGCCAAACCCTTTTTTATCAGCACCGATATCCTGGAATTGGGAAACGATTCTCTCAGGGCGTGGATGGCCGGCGTAGACATCATTATGTCCCCTATCCAATTAGGTTCCCGGACAAGGATATTCTTAATGGAGTCGCCATCGATGATCATCTATTCTCCCATCTCCAATTCCCCCTTAGAAAAGGGGGGTTGGGGGTTGTTCCCCTTAACAAAGGGGGATGAAGGGGGTTGTAGGGGAGCCGGTTCCTTCGATTTCCAGCGTCTGTGAACCCAAAACCATTGATCCGGATAATCCCTTATATTTGACTCGATAACCTTGGTCAGGAGCTGGGTGTATCTCTTCGTATCCTCCTTCTTATCTCCGGTCGGCTCGAATCTTACCTCTTCCTTAATGATTATCTTTATCCTGCCGGGCGAGACCCTTATGGCGAAGACGGGGAGAATGGGGGCCCCTGTCTTAAGGGCAACAACCGGAATAACCGGCGTAGTGCAGGCCGGGCGCCCGAAAAAGTCAACAAAGATGCCATGATCCCAGAGGACATTTTGGTCCATAAGTATGGCCACGGCTCTCTTCCTTTTGAGGGCGTCCATTATTTTGTAGGGAGCCCTCTTATTATTTATCATCTCACTCCCGAACATGGTGCGGAGGCTGGTGATAAAATCGCTCAGATATTCGTTGTCGAGGGGCCTGGCCACAAAACTTAAAGGGAATTCCCGCCCTATCCCGAGGGCAACATATTCCCAGTTGCCGAGGTGTCCGGTCAGTAGCAGGACCCCTTTCCCCTTCCCTAAAGCATCTTCGAGGTGTTCTCTCCCTTCAATCGACACATGTTCCTTTATCCATCTCTCTCCCTGAACGGAGGCGGCCGCAACCTCGGCCAGCATAATACCTATATTCAGAAATACCTGCTCGGTGATCTCCCAGATCTCCCCTTCCCCTTTTTGCGGAAAAGATAGCTTAAGATTATCATAGGCGATCAGGCGGTGCTTTCTGCTTAGCTTAAAGAGGAGATAGCCTATAGACTCCCCTATCTTACGGGAAATTTCAAAGGGGAGAAGACCCAAGACCCTGATTGCGGCGGCCACAACAATATAAATAATCTTTTTTTGGACAGGCCTCTTCATCTTGTTTCCCTCTGTCTCATAATCTCGTAAAATATCAGGGTTGCGGCTGAGGAGGCGTTTAGCGAGCTGACCTTCCCCTTCATAGGGATCGAGACGATAAAGTCGCAATTTTCTTTGACTAAGCGGCGTATCCCCTTGGCCTCCCCACCGATTACAACCGCTATCGGGCCTTTGAAATCAAACTCGTAGCAAATTTTATCTCCCCCTTTTTCAAGTCCGACCACCCAAAACCCTAACTCCTTCAATTCCTCTATCGCCTTAGTTATATTATTTACCGTGGCGATCGGTATATGTTCTGCTGCCCCGGCCGAACGTTTTATTACCACAGGGGTGATTTGGGCCGCCCTATCCTTTGGTATAACTATCCCCTTCACCCCCAGAACTTCGGCTGACCTTATTATAGCCCCTAAGTTTCCCGGGTCGCTTACCTCATCCAGTATGGCGATTACGGCCTCTTTATCCTCCTTTAAGGCGTTATTGGCCAATTCGCGCAGGTCGGGGGGGGTCTCCCCCAATTTAGAGACAAGTGCCGCCACCCCCTGGTGGTTTCTATTACCGGTCAGGGCGGTTATTTCACCCCCTTCCATCAGGGAGACTGCAATTCTATTCTCCTCGGCTGCCTTTATAATCCCCTTGAGAGTTTGTTTCCCCTCTTTCCCCTTCTCAACGACTATCTCGCCTATTCTCCTTCCGCCTGCGCGGATTGCCTCGAGGATCGGATTGACTCCGTATATTATCTCTTTATTTTTCATATTGTTGGGTCTTCGTGTCTTAGTGCGGGTCATTCACCCTATTTCCCCTCTTTGGCGCCCCCACCGTAATCCTCTCCCCCCCCGCGGCGGGGGAGGACAAAAGAGAGGGAGAATATTACAGAGTCCCCCTTAACAAAGGGGGATAGGGGGTTGTAATAATTCTTAAGGCAACTCCGTATAGAATAAGTCTAACAAAGAGGCGGGGTAAAAAGAAGGAAACTTTTAGGTAAAGAGCGTAAGCCCTTTTTCTACGGCCATAATTATGCGGGGAACCGGCTCGGCTGAGCCTCAGGCCCGTGGCCAATATAGGGGAGATAAAAAGGAGGAGGACAAGGTAGTCTTCAAGCTCCCCTCCTTGGTTAAGGAGGGGCAGGGGTGGTTTGTTTAGAAAACTTACCACTCCGGCCTTCGGCCACCCCTCCTAAAATAGGAGGGGAGCTACGCAGAGGGGAATGAGCGGCTCGGCTGCGCGTCCCCCCCAAGGGGAGAGAAACTGGTGACAATAATTGTCGCTGATACAATATGAGTAACATTATTCGTTACAATATTTTTCAGGGGATAAACCGGTCAAGAAGAAACCTTATAAAAACAGGGGGTTATACGAATAGTGCCAACCGGCGATTTGGCACGAGTGTTGCGTGTTATATGGGCAGGGGGAAGGGCTGATATTGTTATTGATGGTGATGCAAGTCCGGAATAAGTCTAATAAATAGGCGGGCTTAAAAGAAGAAACTTTTAAGCGAGGCCCCGTTTATTTCTGTTATAATTGCAGGTGTTGGGCACTATATATCTCATGATATCTCATAGTTTTCTTGTTAAGGCGAGGGGCATTATGAAACTTTTGTTACAGCATGACTCTCAAGATAAAATAATAAATGAATCGGTTGGGTTTACCCTTGTTGAGCTTCTCATCGTCATCGCCATTACCGGCATCATGCTGGCCTTGGCCTACCCTCAACTTAGATCAAGCAAGCTTGCCGGCGCGGCAGATATGATTTATTATGACCTGCAATTTGCCAGAATGCAGGCGATAACCAATAAAAACAACTTCAGGGTGTTCCTTGGCGCTGTTGACACCGGCGGCTGTAATCATGCCTTAGATGGCCACACATATATAATTCATAATGATACAGATAGCGACAGCAACTGTGATGCCGGGGAGGAGCTGATGACCAAAGATATAGGTGACAGTTTTGATGGGGTAACATTCACCACCAGTCCAAATATAGCCACCTACAATCCGGTCGGGACATCAAATGCGGGGACTATCACCTTAACTGAAGGCGCCGCCATAAAATATGTCAAATTTTCCGCTACAGGGAGGATAAGGGTAAGTGACGCACCGTAATAATACCAACCAATCCGGTTTTACCTTAATTGAAATCATGATAGCCTTGGCTGTCTTTTCAATCGCTATTCTGGCTATAGTCGGTTTGCAAACGACCGTGATCAAGAGTAATAAAGGCTCGAGGAATATAACCTCGGCCACATTTCTGGCCGAAGCAAGGATGGAACAATTGCGGGCAGGAGGGTATGCGAGCCTTGCTAACGGCAGTGATCCGTCCCCTCTTAATTCGCAGGGGGGGACAACAGGGGGCATCTTCACCCGAACTTGGACGATAGCCAATTATGGAACAAACATGAGGCGAATAACCGTAACCGTGACTTGGAACGACCAGGTGGCGCAAAACAGGAGCATTTCTCTTGTTACTGTCCTATCAAGCCAGATTGACTGAACAACCATGATAAAAAGAGATAATAAAGGATTTACACTGGTTGAGATGCTAATAGCCATGGCTATCTTCGCGATAGCTACGACGATTATCTATAATACCTACCGCTTATATGCTAAGAACTATTCTGCCCAGCAAAACATTGTCGATATGCAGCAGAATGCCAGGGCGACCCTTGAACTTATGGCCAGAGAGTTGAAAAAGACAAACAGGATAACCGCCATTGATTGCACAGCCAATAACAGCAGCATAACGTTCGCCTCTATAGAGGATGCGGGAATGGTCTCAGGCGCCGCTCCAACCACCCTTACTGACAATTCTAAATCATGGGAGGCTAATCAGTGGCAAAGGAATACGGGGACAAAAGATACAGTCTTAATAATAGGCGGCAAAGGGAGTGAAACGGATACAGGGACATCCACAGGTGGCAACTCTAGCACCACCCTGAATAAGACCGGTGCGGGCTGGACTGTTAATCAATGGACAAATTATACGGTCCTAATAACAGGAGGCACAGGGGTTGGACAAACAAGAACCATTGGTTCCAATACTGCTACTCAATTGACGGTTTCTACTAACTGGACGACAACTCCTGACAATACCTCCACCTATAAGATTCAGCAGATAAGAGATATTAGTTCAAACAATGCCACCCAATTGACCCTTTCCGGCAACTGGGGAGTAACTCTCGACAGTACACCCAACAATACCTCCCTCTATCTTATTCGTGGCACCAGAGGATTTTCGAGGGATGCGGCAGATAACGAGATAGATTACAGGATGAGCGGTTCTGACGGTGCAACTCAGGTTTATGCCGGAAATATAACCGGATTAACCTTGCAGGGATTTGACTCTAACGGGGCAAGTATAGCGTGTAACAGCGCTCTTATCAGGAGATTGGATATTACCCTGACTGCTAGGACAGAAGATATAAATCCCAACACTAATGCTGTTGATACCTATACCGTTAGTACCTCGGTCATGTTTTAACAAATAATAAAAGGAGGCCAAAATGTATAGAATAATAAAAGAGGAGAGGGGGATAGCCTTGATAGCCAGCCTGTTGATCTTGGCTGCCCTGACCACCTTGAGCATAGTCGCCGTAAACACCACCATAACCGATAGCATGATATCGGGGAATGTCAAGGAGATAAAAGAGGCCCACTACATTGCTCAGGCCGGTATAAGCCACGCGGCAGAATATCTAAGGGTAAATCAAGCAATCTGGGATGGGGCGACTGCATCCGCTCAGACCCTTACTCTGGGCAGTACAGCTATTGGCGCCGGCAGTTATAGTGTTACCATGACAGCCGCGGGTGTTGACAGGAGAAGGATTATCTCAACCGGAACCACCGACTCAGGCGCAACGAGAAGGATCGAGGCCTTTTTTGGCATAACGTCCGCAACCATTCCGACCGCAATGGTTACTGGGGGGGCACTTGAAATATCGGGAAATCCAACCATTTCCGGAACGTGTGGCAGTGTCCATTCCAACACTGATTTAACTATCTCAGGGAATCCGGAAATCTCAGGATCGGCAACTGCCAGTTCGGCCTGTAGCGGAGCCCCTTGTAGTATCGCACCTGCGCAAGATGTTCCGGTGGTAGTTCCCACAAATTTTTACAACCTGGCTGATATCCCCTTTACCCACACATTGAAATGCGATGGAACAGGCGCCTTTAATGCAGCTGGCACTCAAGTGACCCCCCCCCCCGCCGGTTGGGCTTATGACGGTTCTAAGTGGGTATTATCTGGAAAAACACCTGCTGATAATCTAAAGGTTAGAGTTGACTGTGATGTAGAGGTCACAACTAACGGCGGGAGTGATGCCGATCCACTATCGGTTACCATCTATGCCGATGGAGATTTTAAGGTTTCAGGTAATCCTACAATGGGAGAACTTAACATAATCACCACGGGGAATGTAGAAATCTCGGGAAATATTAATGGGAATGCTGGGTCGTCGGCAGAAATCAGCGTTATCGCCGGATTAGACGTCAAGATATCGGGAAACGGCAATCTTTCTGCCCCTGCAGCCGGTATGTTTGAGGGTTTATTTGTTGTTGGGGGGGGAGATTTGGACCTTGTTGGAAATGTAGAGACTACGCAAATATCGGGCTTGATGGCCGTCCATGAGCAGATAAAATTTAGCGGCAACCCGACTTTGATCGGGGCGGTTATCGCCGAAGATGCCGCAGATGTAAGGACTCTGGTAACAGGTGCTAGCAGCGTTTCCGGCAATCTGAACATCACCTACGATTGCGGTCTTAACCCTGCCGGTCTTGGACTTAACCAGATAACGGCAGCCCTTCGGAGGGAGTTATAATCACCTTATCCTAACCTGCTAACCCGGCCTCCTTTACCTATCTCGGCACTGTAAACGCCGGAACCGTCTACCTGAGGAATGAACTTGGAGATACGATGGCCGTGTCCATCTCCTCGGGGGGCCGCATAAAGACACGGCGTTGGGTCGGAACAGAATTTCAGTAGGTCAACCATCCCCCCTATATATTCTTCATATCCTTAACTGTTTATAATCTCCCCCTTGACAAGCCCCCCCTGTAACCTTACAATAGCAATTGAGAATCAATCGCAATTGGAGGTTAGTGTTGACCAAGATGAATAGAGAGAGCCGTTTTAGAGATTTTCTTTCAACCAAGGGGCTGAAATATACCCCTGAGAGGGGAATTATTCTTTCTGCTATCTTATCCATTAAAGGTCATTTCCTGGTGGAAGACCTCTATGCCCACATCCGTCAGAGTGAGCAGGGTATATCCTTGGCTACCGTCTACCGGACCATCCCGCTCCTCTTAGAGGGGGGGGTGGTGAGAGAGGTGCCGAGCCCGCAGGGGAAGGTGGCCTACGAGCAGATATTGGGAAATGAGCACCATGACCATCTTCTCTGCACCTCCTGCGGGAAGGTGATTGATTTTAAGGATGACCTTATAGAGAAGCGGCAGGACGCAGTATGTGATAGCCATGGTTTTGAGCCGCAGGGGCATCAGATGGTTATCAAAGGATATTGCAGGGCTTGTGCCTCTAAGAATAAATAATAGGAGTTAGATTTATAGGTGTTGCGGTGATAGATATAAAGACGTTAGACTGTTTGTTGCCGGGTGAAAGGGGCACTATTGTTAAGGTGGGGGGAGGCCATTCTTTGCACCAACGTATATTGAGCATGGGTATTACGGGGGGGACAGAGGTTGAGGTGGAACGGATGGCCCCATTGGGTGATCCGATTGAGATAAAAATTCTAGGGTATCATCTCTCCCTGCGGCGTGAAGAGGCCAAGGAAATATCTGTAGAGGTGAATATGATTAAGAAGGGGGCAATCCCCTTGATGAAGGCCAAGTCGGGGGATATGCTGGAGATTGTTTTTATGGATGGCGGGGAAGAATTTCAGGCCAGGTTGGCCGAGATGGGACTTGAAAACGGAACAATGTTTAAACTATTGCATGCCGGAGCAGAGGGGCCGGTGACCATATTGGTCGGCGGGAGCGAACATCTTCTCGGTTGGGGGATGGTTAAAAAGATATTTGTCAGGAAAGCCGATTGAAATACCACTGCTCCAAGCGATTTATAATTGAGTCTTCGCGTAATCGAGCGGCGAAGAAGGCCGCGTGCGGGCCGCCAAAACCGAAACGTGTCATTCCCCATGACACCCCCATGTCATTCCCCATGACACCCTCACGTCATTCCCCAGCTTGACTGGGGAATCCAGAGAATATGGAAAAGAATTTTTATGTCTACATAATTAGCGAGTAAGAGAAACGGAACATTGTATATTGGAGTAACTTCTAATTTGATAAAGCGTGTTTGGGAGCATAAAAACAAATTAGCAGAAGGGTTTACCAAAAAATATAGCGTAAATCAACTTGTTTATTATGAACAGTATCAAGATGCGGAGAATGCAATCAAGAGAGAAAAAAGGCTGAAGGATTACAATCGTAAGTGGAAATTAGAGCTTATTGAGAAGCTGAACCCAGATTGGAAAGATTTGTATGAAGAGATACTTACTGGATTCCCCAGTCAATCCCCCGGTCAAGCCGGAGGAGGGGAATGACGGGAATAAGGGGGGTTGTAATCGGGGAGCGGGGGGATGCAAGTAAAATATAAACAATATTGGAATATTTTTAATTAAATCTGTTTTCGGGGACAGGGATGAGTAATAGTCTAACCAAAAAAATAAAGATAGCCTTGGCGGGGAATCCCAATGCCGGCAAGTCGACCATTTTTAACCTGCTGACCGGTTCGCACCAGCATGTAGGCAACTACCCCGGTGTTACGGTTGAAAAGAAGATCGGCCACCTCTCTTACAAGGAATACAGTATCGAGGTTATCGATCTCCCCGGTATATACAGTATGACGGCCCACTCCCTTGACGAGGTGGTGGCCCGTAATTTTCTTGTCTATGAGAAACCTGATGTTGTCATAAATGTTGTTGATTCGTCAAATCTTGAGCGCAACCTCTACCTGAGTACCCAGATTATAGAGATGGGGGTTCCTATCCTCTACGCCTTTAATATGTATGATGAGGCCCAGGAGCAGGGGCTGATTATCGACAAGGATATCCTGGCCAGATTTCTTGGCGGCCCCATTGAGTTTACTATTGGAATTAAGAGGGAGGGGAAAGAGAGTCTTCTTGATAGGGCGATAGAGATAGTTGAGGGGAAAATAGACTATCCTAAGGCCAGAATAGGCTACGGGAAGGAGATTAATGAGGAGATAGATAAGATAGAGACCCTCCTCCTTGGGGACGAATCCCTCAGGCAGACATACCCGACACGCTGGCTGGCCATAAAGATGCTTGAGCAGGATAAGGATGTTTTGAAGATTATCGAAGGGGCTGAGGAGAGGGTTGCTATTGCGGGGCAGCTGGAAAAGAGTCTGGCCTATATTGAGGGAATATTTGATGACCGGGCCGGGGCCATTATCGCCGAGAGGAGATATGGCTTTATAAGCGGCGCCTGTTCTGAGGCGATCAGAAAAAATTATGAAGTGCGCCATAACCTGTCGGATAAGATAGATTCTGTTCTGATCAACAGGGCCCTTGGGCTGCCAATCTTTCTCTTCCTTATGTGGGGAGTGTTCAAGCTTACCTTTGCCCTGAGCGAACCGATGATGAGGGGGATAGAGTGGACTGCAAGTTGGCTGGGGAGGGGCATCGCCCAGTTGTTGCCCAAGGGGAGCCCTATTACCTCTTTCATTGTTGATGGGGTGATAGGAGGGGTTGGCAGTGTCTTAACCTTTGTTCCGATTATATTTCTCCTATTCTTTGCCATCGCTATTCTGGAAGATTCCGGCTATATGTCCCGCGGGGCCTTTATTATGGATCGGCTGATGCACAAGATGGGGCTGCACGGCAACTCGTTCATCCCTCTCTTGATCGGTTTTGGCTGTAACGTTCCGGCTATCATGGCGGCCAGAACAATAGAGGATAAGCGGGGGAGATTGATTACTATTCTCATAGCCCCCTTTATGAGCTGTGGGGCCAGATTGCCAATATATATCCTATTGATTGGGGCCTTTTTCCCCAAAGAGATTGCGGGGGATATTATCTTTTCCCTCTACATGGTAGGGATGCTCGTGGCCGTCATCGTGGCCAAGATATTGCGAAAATATATACTGAAAGGACCGGTCACCCCCTTTGTTATGGAACTCCCCCCCTATCGAATGCCGACCATGAGGGGACTTTTGGTCCATGTTTGGGATAGGGGAGGGGCCTATCTGAAAAAGGCTGGTTCACTTATCTTACTCGGATCAATAATTGTTTGGTTTATCAGCAATTTCCCCTGGAATCCTCTCTACAGCAGGGATTATCTTAAAGAGATGGAGACTGTTCGTGGTGATGAAGTTGCCCTGGCGCGGGTAGAGAATGAGATGGCCAAAGAGAAGCTGGAAAAGAGTCTGGCCGGAAGGTTTGGTAGGTTGGTTGTCCCAATCTTCAGGCCGCTCGGACTTGAAGATTGGAGGGTTCCGGTAAGCCTGGTCGGCGGGGTAGCGGCCAAAGAGATAGTTGTATCTACTATGGGGACATTATACTCGGTTGGTGAGTCTGATGCCGAATCAGCCTCACTAAGGGAGAATCTTCGCCGGGCGAGGACAGCTGAGGGGCGGAATGTCTATACACCCCTTTCTGCCTATGCCTTGATGATCTTTGTTCTCCTCTATTGCCCCTGTTCCGGCGTTATCGCCGTAACAAGAAAGGAGACCGGGTCATTTGCCTGGCCAATCATTATGATAGGCTACACCACGACTATCGCCTGGTTACTCGCCTTTGTTGTCTACCAAGGGGGGAGTTTGCTTGGCCTTGGCTGAGGTATTGCCTTATTTTTTCAAAAAAGCTGATATTCGGTTTCCGTTTTATGATACTATCCAAACCTATTATTCGTCCCCCCTTATTCCCCCTTAACAAAGGGGGATAGGGGGTTGTATATTGAGGATTGACGACAAAGCCGGGCGTGTCAAAGGCCGGTCAACTACAGCAAGATTTAGGCAATTAAGCACTACGATGAGAAAGATTAAACTATTAGTCCTAATAACAATATTAATATTTTCAACATCGGGGTTGGCCATGGCAGAGAATAAGAAGATAAAGACAGAGAAGGCGGGGAATCCGGTTCTCCTTATGAAGACCAATATGGGGGATATCTATATAGAGCTCTTTCCCAAAGAGGCGCCTAAGACGGTAGCCAATTTTATTGGGCTGGCCGAAGGAGAACTCGAGTTTGAGGATAGTAAAACGAAGAAGAAGGTTAAGCGCCCCTTTTACGACGGGCTGACCCTGCACCGTGTTATCGATCAATTTATGATTCAGGGGGGATGCCCCTTAGCTAATGGAATGGGAGGTCCGGGTTACACCTTCGAGGATGAGATAAATGCGGATAGCCTTGGTCTCAATAAAGAGCCGGCCCTTGATGATGTCGGAAGAACCCATGCCAGCCTGATGGTTCGAAGCCAGGAGGACTTTGATATGACAGTTATCCAGCCCCTCCTGGTCAATATGGGGATTACCAGCAACGAAGAGGTTCAGGAGAGACGGGAAGAGATCGATGCCCGCCTGAGAGAGATGACCCTAAAAGATGTTTATATCAACCAAGGGTATATTTATGATTCCAAGCTGACCTCCCGTCCCCCCACCAAGGGGGTAATTGCCATGGCCAACTCCGGCCCGAACAGCAACGGCTCACAGTTTTTTATAAACCTTATCGATACCCCCTGGCTGGCCGGTAAACACACCGTCTTCGGCAAGGTTGTTAAAGGGATGGATGTTGTTGAGAAGATTGGGAAGGTTAAGGTTGATGCGGGGAGTAGACCCTTAAAGCAAGTTAAGATAGAGTCTGTCCGAAAATATCAGTATAACAACCCCCCATCCCCCTTTGTTAAGGGGGAATAAGGGGGTTGTATGTCGCCTCCTCCTCGCCGCCTTGTTATCATTTTGAATGCACCTCCGCAAAAGGTGTAGGGAGGGGGTATTTGAAATTTACTCACCGCAGAGGTCGCCGAGTGCGCAGAGATTTTGAATACTTCCTCCTTTTGACCCCCACCCTAACCCTCCCCCCCACGTGGGGGAGGAAAAAGGAGAGGGGGGATTATTATAGGAGGGGTTGGAAGTGTCATTCCGCATCCCCGATTAAAGCATTCGAGGACATGCTTGATGCGGAATCCAGTTCTTGTTTTTTCTGGATTCCCCAGTCAAGCTGGGGAATGACATGTGCGGAGAGATTTGAAATATTTTCTGCTTTTCTCCCTTTCCTGCTCGTCCAAGAAAGGGAGGAAAACCATTTAATTACAAAGGGCGCTGAGAGTGAACATCAACGGACAAAAGTGATATTTCAAGGGCTAACTTTATTGTTTTCAGTAGGTGCTTTTTGTGCCTCCTTTTCTGAGTTTTCTATCTTTTTAATTGGTATGACATAGCTAGGAGCGTATTTGCGGTGTTTGTCTGTAATCGCATCTGTTATACCAAGATCTAAGAATATAGCGCTTGCAATGATCTTGGCCCCCATCTCACTTTCAATAAAGCCTGATGTTTCTCTTCCGTCATCAGTTTTACAAAGTAACCTTAGGGCGTCATCCGACTTTCTAACATAAATGGTGGCGGGTATGTCCATATCCCAAGAACCACGTTTATTCTGTAAGGTACATTTGCCATTTGAGCCATCACTAAATGAAATAGCTATAGGGGTCATAGCATCTTCTGTAAGAGTGGCACAGCCAAGAGTGATAACAACTAACACTAAAATTATTACTTTCTTCATATTTTCCTCCTCTTCTAATGAATTATTTGTTTTTGTCATTCCGCATTCCCGATTAAAGCATTCGAGGCCACGCTTGACTGCGGAATCCAGTATTAAAAGGGTTGCGTCCCCTTTTTCCCCCTTTTTCCTTTTTACTCTTTTTACTAACCTG
The DNA here is from genome assembly GCA_018830405.1 of Nitrospinota bacterium. Lineage (GTDB taxonomy): Bacteria > Nitrospinota > Nitrospinia > UBA9942 > JAHJSF01 > JAHJSF01. The sequence goes on from JAHJSF010000010.1 coordinate 13,390, forward strand.
TAGTCTAATATAATCCAACTTTGGGGTCACTAACTCAGAAACAGAGGGAATTTATAATCGTTGTTCTTTTTTTATTTCTGTTTCCTACTCCCAGCCGCTTTCTCCCTTTACTTGAACAAAAAACTTTGAGTCGTTTTTTAATTCAATCAGACGGTTTTCTTTAACGCCTGAAAGAGTGTAACGGGGCGCGGTGCAACCGCTAATAAAAATTCCCACAAAAACCAAAAACCCGCCAACCAAAAAATTAATGCCCTTTTTCATTATTTATAAAAGGTAAGGACTCAACTGAGTCCTTACCTTTTCCGATATTAGGTAAAAAACTTTAGAATTCATAATTTAAGCTGTGATATTTTTGCAAGCCCCTTAGCGATGTTGTCTCTTGCAGCGCCCTCGGTTGCCAGTCTCAACCGCGTTACTGCTGCGAAGGCGTCGCTGAAAGTGGTGGTATGTTCTGACTTTATTGATTCCTGCCAGACAACTGTGCCGTTATCGGCACGCTGGAGCGTCCAGCCAGCCTCCATTTTGACTGTGTAGGTCAGGCCGAACATCGGCTGCTTCATATTAAAGAGAAAGACTGTTAGCAGATAGTCGGCGCCCTTGTCTTGAATAACGCTTGAAAATATCTGGGATTTGGTAATTGAGTCCACCAGCGCCTGCGTGAACGCTTCATCGGATATCTGAAACGGGTTGCTCAACGTGGATTCCTGTCCACCCTGCACATTGACGCTGACTGTTTGAGGATGTTTTTTCGCAGTTTCAAAGGTAGTCGGAATCATCCCCTTATGTTTTGCAGGTGAAGCACATCCGGCAAGGAGAGCAACGAATATACAGAGAAGTAACAATAGCAGCGGGGACAGATTGCCGGGTAGATATTTTTGAGATAGGCGATTCATTGTGTTCCTCCTTTGGTAGAAACTTGTTTTGGACTGTTGAAAATGTTTGTCAGTACTTCCTCAACCATTTTTTCCGGAGATTTTCTGGTCAGAGAAGAATGAAAGGAATTTCCGACCGCCAGAGGAAAATTGTTGGTTGGATTTCTGAGCGTGATGGTGAGTTCTATCATGTACATGGTAATATCCCACATCCACTTGTCCTTATAGGTAACAACCACATCCGCCTTATAAGGCGGGGGCATTTCCGGCCCGCTTGTTGCGATAAAACCCATCTTGCCCAGTTGATCCTTGATCAGCTTATCAACCTCGCGTTTATCTTCAGGTGATTTCACGACATAAAAGACTTTCACTTTGCTCATGTCCGTGCCCGGTGTCTGTAATACTGTGGCACGGTTAACTGCGCAACCGGATGATAATAATAGTGCGCCCAGAATAAGCAGTATGGGTGTGAGTTTTTTAAACACTTTTGGTCTCCTCCTTTCTTTGTTCCTCTCTCGCGGTGTCAATGCCTTTATCTCCTTCTCCACCGCATCAAAATTTTTTTTGTAGAACTCAGCGTCTTCAACAGTTGCCCCTTTCTGTTTAACCTTTGTAGCTTTATTTCCTCTTTTTAAATGGCTGCCATTGTATATCGGGCACTTGCTGATACTTCTCACACATCGGTTTCCCTGTTTTCGCTTCTTCGTGCCTATCGCGAGAACAATCACTATCCTGAGATGTATTATCACTTTTTACAGGCAGTTTTTCCTCAGCCTTAACAGAATGCTTTTCCACCCATGCAGTATATTTTTGATCACCTTTGTCTCCTAAAGAAGAGCCATAGCGTCCAACTTCTTTTTCGGTTGCTGTTTCAAATTTTCCTGTTGCTGGATTTATCATGGCAGTTCCTTTACCAGTAAATGGGCCGAGTTGTGGCAATTCAGGAAGGATAGGTTCCAAAAAATAAGTAAAAGTAAAAGACC
>JAHJSF010000080.1 GCA_018830405.1 Nitrospinota bacterium
CGGACATAGAAAACTGGCAACATATAATTCACAGGGAAAGGAGGTCAACAATTCTGATAAGAAAGCCGCTTAATATCAAGTAGCTGCAAACAGGACAGTTTATTTGCTACAAAACCGGACAATTCTATTTGTTGACAACACAATTGTTTAAAAAGTTTCCCCCCTTACAACCCCCTTGATCCCCCTTTGTTAAGGGGGAATATTGTAAATAGGGTTTCATGTAATTCCCCCTTAGAAAAGGGGGTAAGGGGGTTGTTGCAGTGGATTAGACCATCAAAAATCGGTCAAATCTTTCCAGGCAATCTGGAGGTAGGCAACCATAGTCCAGGCGGTCATGGCGGCGGCGGCATACAATAAAATCTCCCCCATGAAAAAAATGGGTAGGCCAAACAAATTATCGTGGTAGAGGATAAAAGGGATAGCCGTCATCTGAATACCCGTCTTGACCTTACCGGCATTTGAAACCTTCAGTTTAGACCTTTTACCAAGTTCGGCCATCCACTCCCTCAGGGCCGAGATAGTTATCTCGCGCCCTATAATAATCAGGACGGCCATTGAAAAGATCCCCCTCCCCAGGAGGTAGTCATTGTGCGTATCGGATAAAAGGAGAATCAGGGCGGCGGCCACCATCAGTTTATCGGCCACCGGGTCAAGGAAGGCCCCGAAGGGGGAGGTCTGCTCAAGACTGCGGGCCAGGTAACCATCCAGCCAATCGGTCAGGGCGGCCGCGACAAAGATGACCGTGGTTATAATGTTGGCGTGCCGGTAGGGAATAAAGTAGGCTGCGACGAATAGGGGAATCATGGCTATCCTCGATGCGGTTACAAGGTTGGGGATAGTATAGGGATTATTTATCTTTCTCATCGAATCTTCTCCGGCTGCCTGTTAAAACCCCCTGCCCCCCTTTGTTAAGGGGGAGTTGCGGCAAAGTTCCCCTTTTCTAAGGGGGATTTACCACAAGTCCCCCACCATAATCCCCCCCCCGCTGTGGGGGAGGAAAAAGGAGAGGGGGGGACTCTACTAATATTCCCCCTTAACAAAGGGGGCTAGGGGGTTGTTATATAGGGACTCCCCTTTTCATATATCCATCCCCGATAAAGGCCATTATAACCAAGAAATGGTCAAAAGAAAAATTGTCTGTTAAAACAAATACAAATTGGGACAACCCCCTTATTCCCCCTTTATTAAGGGGGATTATTGAGTTAAACTCTAAATTTACTTATAAAGAGCTAATTGTTATTATTACAGGTGTGTATTGTGTATACGGTGAAGGCCTTGGGTAAGCTGATATCAAATCCCCCTTTCCCCCCCTTTGCTAAAGGGGGGATTATGGCAATTTTCTTTTTACCGTTACCATGGCCTATAAAAACATTGGGCATACGTTCCACAAAGGATAGACACAATGGTTAATCTTTATCACGTGTACAAAAGATACGGCTCGGCCCAGACTTTATCGGACATTACTTTTAAAGTCGACAAAGGAGAGTTTATCTATATAACCGGTCCGAGCGGGGCGGGCAAGTCAACCCTTCTCAATATCCTATTCTGTTCTATATCCTTTAATGAGGGACAGATAGTAGTCAACGGGAAAAATATTCTTAAGATGAGAGATAGTAGTATCCCCTACTACAGAAGAGATATTGGGATGGTCTTTCAGGATTTTCAACTTCTGACCCATAAGACCATATTTCAAAATATCGGTTTTGCCCAACATGCAGTCGGGACATGGGGAGCCAAAGCTAAACAGAGGGTCTGGTGGAAACTGAAAGATGTCGGGCTGACAACCAAGAAAGACCATTACCCCTTAGAGCTGTCGGGGGGAGAACAGCAAAGAGTGGCCGTAGCCAGGGCCTTAATAAATAACCCCAAGATAGTTATGGCCGACGAACCTACCGGAAACCTTGATGAACAGATGTCAAACCAAATTATAAGGCTCCTCCAAAAGGCGAATGAAGAGGGGGCAACCGTTTTATTCGCCACCCATAACGAAAGGTTGATAGAAAATTTTCCGGCCAGGGTTATCAGGCTGGATAAAGGGAGGATGGTCGAATGATACGCCAATTTGTTTTCTCCGTTGTCGAGGCAATGGATGGGGTAAAGAGTAACCGAGGGACAACTCTCCTGACCATCGGAACAATTACTGTCTCAATCTATTTCATGGGTTTCTTTTTTGTTTCTCTGACAAACCTAAACAATATATTTAACAGCCTAAAACAAAGGTCGAGCTTGGTTGTCTACCTAAAGGACAATCGGCCTGAAAGGGAAATAAAAGACCTCGAAAGCTGGATAGCCGAAAACAAAGACGTCGCCACAATGAATTATATATCCAAGGATGACGCCTTGGCCGACTTCAAAAAAGAATTTAAATGGGACGAATCGGTTTTGGAAGGGATAGGCCATAATCCGCTCCCGGCCTCATTTGTTATCACCCTCAAAGGCGGGGCAAAAAACTTAGAGGCCATTGATGGCATTGCTGCCGACCTGATTAAGTTTAAAGGGGTAGAGGATGTTGAGTATGGGCGGGAATGGGTAGAGCAATTACGATCTCTTATCGCTATCGCCCGCCTAATTATAGTAGGAGTGGGGATACTCCTGGCCCTGGGGCTTCTTTTCATCGTCTCAAACACGATTAGTCTATCCATATATTCAAGACTGGACGAAATAAAGGTTATGAAATTGGTTGGGGCCACAAAACGTTTCATAAGAGGACCATTCGTTGTAGAAGGAATAATAGAGGGAATAATCGGTTCGATAGCCGCTATGATCTTTCTATACGGCTCCTACCTAATATTAATTTTCAAAATACCTGAATCAACCATCATCTTGCTCGGTCTACAGGAGATATCCTTCCTCTCCCGAGCTACAATTTTTTGGCTGATTGCCTCCGGCGGATTGATAGGACTAATCGGCGCCGAGATAGCCATAAGTAAAGTGATTAGGATAAGAGATTGATACGGAGTCGCATTCAAACGCTAACTACGTTGGCTTCGTCGTCAGCTCCTCGACATACAACCCCCTATCCCCCTTTGTTAAGGGGGAATAAGGGGGTTGTACGTCGCCTCCTCCTGGCCGCCTTGTTATCATTTTGAATGCGACTCCGTATGAATATAAAACGACTCCTTAGATATGTGGCCGTCACACTCCTTATAATTTCTCTCCCTTTATCTGCGTTTTCGGCCAAGGATAATATAGACAGCCGGATAGCCAAAGGGACTGAAACCTTAAACAAATTAAATAACGAAATCGTCAAAAATAAAACAGAACTGGCCCGCTTAAAAAAGATGGAAGATTCCATAACCAACCGACTCAACACAATAGACCGGAAGATAAAGCTGACCGACAACGAAATAGCCGTTCTTAAAATCGACCTCGATAAGAATAGACAAGAGGGGGAGCGGATAAGAGGGGAAAGAGGAATAATTCAAAAAAATATCAGCGATAATAGTGAGCTGCTCAGCAAGCACATGATAAGGCTGCATAAGGAAGGACATTTTTCCTTCCTTAAGGCTGTCCTTACTTCCAAAAACTTTTCCGACTTTTTAAGGAGGGCCAAATACTCAAGAATATTGGCCAAAGAAGAGGCGAGGGTCTTACGTAGCCAGAGGGAAGAAGAGAAGAAATTTGACAGGATACAGATAGAATTAAACAGCAACGAGAGTAAAATTAAAAATCTTATAGAGGGAATATCGAGCAAAAAAGTAGTCGCCCTCGAAGAGCAGAGAAAGAAGAAGGGGATGCTTGAAGATATAGCCGTCAAGCGCGAGGTCTACCTGAAACATAAAGAAGAGGCGGAAAAAGCGGCCAAGGATCTGTCGGCCCTCCTTGGAACCTTAAAAAGGAAGGAGAAGACTGCCTATGTTCCCCAAAAAGGTTCGACCAACTTTGCTAATATGCGGGGGAAACTCCCCTGGCCTATATCGGGAAAAATAATATCCCCCTTCGGAAAGATAAAAAATCCAAAATTCAATGTCTACACATTCAACAACGGTATAGAGATACAAACCCGCCCCGACCTGGAGGTAAAGGCGATACATGACGGGCAGGTTATCTTTGCCGACTGGTTCAAAGGTTACGGCAAATTGGTCATTGTTGACAACGGCGGGGGCTACTACTCCCTCTACGGCCATCTGGATAAGATAGAGGCCCCGATAGGGAAGAACATATACTCGGGGAATGTTTTGGGCTATTCGGGAGAGACCGGTTCTATAAACGGATATACCCTCTATTTTGAGATAAGGAAAGATGGGAAACCTGTTAATCCTCTGATATGGCTGAACAAGAACAGAAGGGTGGCCTGAAAAATGTTAGTCATAAGAGATGCGGCAAACATAAAAAAGGAAATCAAAACCCCCGTAGTTACCCTGGGGAATTTTGACGGAATCCACCTCGGCCATAAAACAATCTTGAACTATGTCTCAGATATGGCCGGCAAGACAGACGGCACGGCTGTGGCCATAACCTTCAGTCCCCATCCTCTCAAAGTCCTCTCCCCCGACCTCTCCCCGGCCATGCTGACAACATTCAAAAAGAAGGTGACCCTTATTCGGGATGAGGGGATAGATATACTCGTCTGCGCCAGATTCTCCAAAAAATTTGCCGATCAGCACCCGCGCAGCTTTGCCGAAGATGTCTTGGTTGGAAAGATAGGGGCCAAAGAAGTAGTGGTGGGCTACGACTACCGATTCGGTAAAGGGAGAGAAGGGACAATAGACTACCTCAAAAAAATGGGGGAAGAGTTTGGTTTTGCCATAACCGTTATTGATGCCTACAAGGTGGAGGGAGAAATAGTCAGCAGCACGGCCATTCGCTCGTTTATCGAGGATGGCGAGGTAGACAAGGCCTCCCGAATGTTGGGACGATATTACTCTATAGAGGGGAGGGTAATAAATGGGATGAAACAGGGGATAGCCATCGGCTACCCGACCGCCAACATATCGACCCCTTCCGAACTCCTTCCACATACGGGGGTCTACGCCGCCAATGTTAATATCGAAAACAAAAGATATAACGGTGTGGTCAATATCGGTTTTAACCCCACCTTCAAACGTGACAGGTTGACCATAGAAACTCATATCTTAGAATTTAAAGGAGATCTCTACGGCTGTAGAATGGAAATAGAATTTATAGGCCGGATAAGAAACGAGCAGGAATTCCCCTCGGCTGAGGAACTGGCCAAGCAGATAAGAAAAGATGTAGACACCGCAACAAAAATCATTGCCAAGGCCGGATGAAAAAAAAACATATCATCATAAGCCTGCTGTTGGCCGGGGCGGCCCTCTACCTGACATTCAAAAACCTCTCCTACACCGAAATAAGAGATGCCCTCCGAATGGTTCAATATTCCTACCTCATATATGGAACGATATTGATATTGTTAACCTTTGTTGTCAGGGCAGTCAGGTGGCAGCATATCGTCAAACATGTCAAGCCGATGACCATAAAAGAACTCCTCCCCCCTCTGATGATAGGTTTTATGGGGAACATGCTCCCGGCCAGAGCGGGGGAATTTATACGCGCCTACCTGATCGGCAAAAAGGGGAATATAAGTTTCAGTTCCTCCATAGCCACTGTATTTATCGAGAGGGTCTTCGACCTTCTGATGCTCCTGATGTTGCTCGTTTGGGTCCTGCTATTTAAAGCCAGCCTCTTCGCCCACCTCAACATCTATGGAAAATCGGTTGAGGGGTTGATGATAAAATTTGGCTATGGGGCTCTGGCCTTATGTCTGGGACTGATAATATTCTGCTACATGCTCCTACACGCCACCAAGGCAATCATCCAGCCAATCGCCTACCTCATCCGCCCCTTCCCCTATAAATTTAAGAGAAAGGTATTCAGGCTGATCCATGCCTTCAGAGCCGGACTCGGCATGCTGACCAGCTATAAAACAGTCGCCCTCGTCTTCTCCATGACCGCCTTGGAGTGGTTCTTAATAGTACTCTCCAACTACCCCTTCTTCCTGGCCTTCAACCTTGGCTATCTCCCCTACACCGCCTTGGTAGTAGTGATTGTAATGGTAGGAGTATTCATATCTCTACTCCCAACCCCAGGCTACCTTGGCTCATTCCAGCTGGCAACCGTCGTTGCCCTCTACCACATCTACGGAGTCCCTGAAGTAACCGCCGCAAGTTTCGGCATAATAACTTGGGGGGTCAACACGGCCATAGTAGCTGTCTTCGGGACCTACTTCCTGATGACTCAAAAGATATCCATAAAGGAATTAAAGGCCAAGGTAGAATAAAAAATAGCAGGAACTAAGATAGGGGTTTAAACCCTTACAACCCCCCGCCCCCCTTTTCTAAGGGGGATTTACTATAACCCCCCCTCAATTCCCCCTTAACAAAGCTTGCTATATTGTGGAAAGGGTTTAAGCCATACTTTATGTAATAGGCTATACTCCGGAAAGAATTATAAATAAGTTGGTTAAAATTCAACCCGGAGAAAGGAGTACAGCCATGAAAGGATCTAACAC
>JAHJSF010000081.1 GCA_018830405.1 Nitrospinota bacterium
TTATTGTTGACCATAATAAACCAGGGGGGCAGGGGGTTGTTACGCCCTGGCTGCAGTTATGGCCGAGACCTCCTTGGCCCCACCCTTCATTAATGTCTTGGCACATTCCCGTATTGTTCCCCCTGTTGTTGATACATCGTCAACAAGCAGAATCTTTTTCCCTTTGATTATAGCGGCCGCATTCTCCGCTAAACGGAAGGCCCCTTTGACATTCTCTATTCTCTCCCTCCTGCGGAGGTGCGTCTGGGAGGCCGTATCCCTTATCCTAACTATAATCTCGGGTGTCTGACTAAGACCGGACATCCCGCCTATATGCTCGGCCAGTATAAAAGACTGATCAAAGCCCCTCTTTTTTAAGGCCTTGATATGAAGCGGAACGCCGGTCATTATATCAAAATTATTCCCACTAATCATCTCTTTGCATCTGTCAAATATTATGGAGGCTATCTCCCCCCCGAGAAATTCCTTTCCATCATATTTGAACTTCCTGAGCAGCTTTTTCATCCCTCCTTCATAGGGGGCGGCCGATAGAGATTTTTTAAATGGGGGAGGGTGAAGCCTACATTCTCCGCAGGTGTAGTTTAAGATCTCACCAGGATCATAGTCAAATCCGAGAATGTTTCCGCATATAGAACAGGTCTGCCTGTCTATGTAGGGGATTTGGGAGAGACAGGCGCTGCATATAGCCCCTTCTCTGTCTACCATTCGGGAGCAGAGCGGGCAGGAATGAGGGATTATAAGGGCTGAGAGTTTTGAGAGTAGACGGGGAAGATTTGGGGTTTTAGGTGAGCGGGGGAGTCTAAGCATGATATCTTCTAATCCCCCACCATCTGCACAATGATTTCCCTTTTTCTGGGGCGGTTGTCAAAGTCTATCAATACAATCTGCTGCCATCTTCCTAATATAATTTTCCCGCCGGATATAGGTAGCGATAGGGAAGGGCCGAGTAGGGCGGCTCGGACGTGCGAGTAGCCGTTTCCGTCCCCCCACCTTAGATCGTGCCGGTATTCTATATTGCCGGGGGCAATAGTTTCGAAGGCCCTTTTAATATCCTCTATTACCCCAGATTCATACTCTATTGTTGTTAGGCCGGCAGTAGAGCCGGGAACGGATATATTGACAAGGCCGGCCGCTATTTTTGAGGTACGGACACAGCCGCTGACCTTATCGGTTATATCCAATATATCTGTTTGGCCGGCCGTCTCAAGATGAAAAGAATCGCTTTTAACCATAGCTTACTCCCGGTCTTGGCTCGTTTCTCCTCGGCACCCCTCTTTTTTACATGGCGGATTGGAGCCGCGTATCTCTTCTACCTTTACATTGATGGTCTCTCCTGTTTCCAGCTCGACCACTACCTCCTCGGTCAGGGGGGCTACCTTTTTTATTTTCCCTTTTCCCTTCGGGGTATTTACCTTGCTTCCGACCCTCGGGGCAACTTTTTTGAAGTCACGATAATATTTATGCTCATAGGCCAGGCAGCACATCAGCCGGCCGCAGATGCCCATAATATTGGTTGATTTCAGGGAGAGGTCTTGATCCTTGGCTATCTTAATTGTTATAGGTTCAAAGTCCTGCAAAAAGGAGTTACAGCATAGACTTTTACCGCAGATACCGCACCCCCCCAACATCCTGGCCTTATCCCTTACCCCTATTTGCCACATCTCTATCTTCGTTTTGAAATGATTGGCCAGGTCTCTTACCAAGGCCCTAAAATCGACCCTCCCTTCGGCGCTAAAGTAGAAGGTTCCTTTCTCAGCGTAAAAATCAAACTCGACACAGCTAAGCTTCATATCAATCTTATATTTGGCGATCTTTGATTGACAGTAGCTGAAGGCCTCCTTTTCCAACTGCTCGTTCTTCTGGAGACACTCCAAGTCCTCCTTGGTAGCCTCTCTCAAGATTGTATAGGCGTATCCCTTGCCCTTTTTGTCCAACACCTTCGTTTTGGAGGCGGCAACAACCCCAAACTCCTTCTCCTTTTTAGCCTCTATGATGCATTGTGTTCCTACCTTTAGGTTGAGGTTGTTAGAATTGCAATGATATCTCTTCCCGTTTCTCTTAAGGATGACCGAGTTGATGAAGATTGGCTCATCTCCCCCCCTTGGATTGTCGGGACCGGTTTCTTTTCTATCCTCTTTTGGCTGCATATCGTATACCTATTAGAAGCTCCTCCAGGAGGAGCCTTGAGTTAGCGTTTCTATTGAGGGCCTGCTTAGCCTCTTTAACCATATCAAAAGCAGCTACAGCCCATTTTAGAGATACCCTATCAGACATCTCCGACAGGCTATCAATTATATCCCTGTTTGATACTATTTTATCACTTTCTCCAGACACAATTAGGGCGATATCCCTTATAATGTTGGATATAAAATCGAGACAGACGGAGAGCTTTCCCCTGTCTGATACGAGGGGGGCGGTGGCCGTAAGGATATATTCGAGGTTGCCGGACAGAGACTCCTTCAATAGATTTAAGGAGAGTTCTCTCTCCATTGCGAGTTTGCCTCCACCGACCGCAAAGGCGTTCGGATTGATGGAGCCGTTTGACAGGGAGGCTATGGCTGCCGCCTCCTTTTCCCCTAGGTTGTACTCCTTTATGGCGATATTTTCTACGTCACTATAGCTGAGGCGGTTGAACCTGACGATTCTACAGCGTGAGATGATTGTCGGGAGAAGGGAGTGGAGGTTTGTTGTTACCATGATAATGAGGGTATTTTCGGGGGGCTCTTCAAGGGTTTTGAGAAAGGCATTCCCGGCTTGGGTGGTAATTGTCTCGGCCTGATTGACAATGACAATCCTTTTCTCCCCATACGGTTTGTAGGATAGCCATGCTCGGCATTCGCGGATATCCTCTATCTTTATCTTTTCCTCCCCCTTATCTATAATCATGAGGTCGGGATGATTCCCGCTGGCTATCTTTAGGCATGAGGGGCAGCTTCCGCAGCCGTCCCTTGCCGGATCAAGACACTGGATTGTCATAGCCAGCGCCAAGGCGGTTAGCATCTTCCCCACCCCCTCAGGGCCGGAAAAGATATAGGCGTTGGGGAGGCTATTCCCCTCTACTCCCTTTTGGAGCATGGCTATAATCTGCTCGTGGCCTATTATCCTCTTAAAAGACATACGGGTAATTCCTCTAGCGTTTAGTTGCATAAGTCTGTGTCAGTACCAAGACCTAGAATTTGGCGCGGCCGGCGCAAAGACAACCGCAGCCATACAACCCCTTATTCCCCCTTAGCAAAGGGGGAATAAGGGGTTGTGTAGCGAGGATTGACGACAAAGCCGGGCACGTCAAAGGCCGGTCGACTACAGCAAGATTTATGCAATTAAGCACCACGTAAATAAGCAGGTTGTAAAAGTTGCAATCGGCCTTTATTTTCAGGCCAAATATCGCTAAGCTGTTGTATAATGTCTATTCTATACGATGTTGGGACTTCTTTCAGTTTTTTTTGCCCCTTTGTCTTTCGGATAGTCCTCAGATGAGAGTTCAATAATATGTTTCGAATAATAAGATAAGGATTACAGTTAATATATTTTAAGATTGATATGCCAAGTTTTATTTTTAGTGGAAGACGGAGCTATCTTCTCCCCCCCCTGTTGGTGGTTCTTATACTTGTCTTAGGGGGCTTAGGATTCTACTCCCTAGCGGCAGACGCCTCGGATGGGATTACTACCAAGGATAAGATGGACCTGAAGTTGCTCCTCAAAAAATATAACGGTCAGTCCCTCTATGAGGATAAACCGGGGGTATCCCCGTCGGTCCTTGATTACAAAGCAAAATTAGGGAGGAGTAACGGGATAATTCATGTCTATGCCACCTCTTTCGGCAATCCCGGCAATGACGGGGAGTCGCGGCACTTTAAAGATGGCACAAGGGTCAGGCGGGGAATTGTTGCCGTGGCCCTGCCCGATGAGTCTGCCATAGGGAAATGGGTATACGTTAGGAAGGCGCCTAAAGAGGGGAAGAAGTCAAGATGGGTCAAGATGAAGGTGCGCGACCTTGGGCCGTGGTTCAGGGATGACCCCTATTGGGTCAAACTGGGGAAGGAGCCCCGGGCTGTCAGATACTTTAAGCGGAAGTGGCGTAGGTTTGATGGGCGGGTTGTGGTCAACCCGGCCGGAATCGACATAACACCTTCGGGCTGGCAGAGGCTGGGGGTGCCGGTAGCCGACAGCTATAATCATTCTGACTACGTTGAATGGAGGTTCGCAGGTTAGGGCCTGTAAAGAAATAAAGTTTACGGAATTGACGCAGTTATTTTGCTACTTTTCGAGGCGCGAATTGCAGCTAATAGCTTGCGACTATAAGCAAAATTTGCAACGAAGAAAAA
>JAHJSF010000082.1 GCA_018830405.1 Nitrospinota bacterium
GAAACGAGTTTTCCAAAATATACGCCGCAAGCGGGGGGACAGGTTACAACGCCTGGACGAGTGTTGATGCCACCAACTACATCATCAACCTCCCCTCAAACAAACTCGAACTTTGGGCGGCCGTAGAATCGGACCGGATGAAAAATCATGTCCTGCGCGAATATTATCAGGAGCGGGATGTTGTAATGGAGGAGCGGAGGAGCCGCTTCGAAAACAATCCTGAGGGGACCATCTACGAGCAGCTTATCATCTCCTCCTTTGAAAACAGCCCCTATAAACATCCGGTAATCGGCCTGGAAGAAGATCTGAAATATCTCCCCAAGGCCAAGGTTGAAGAATTTTTGGACAGATATTACCTCCCCAATAATTGCATCATCTCGGTGGTCGGGGACATTGAGGCCGCAGAGGTAATTACCCTTATAGATAAATATTTTGGCGATATCAGAGGAGGGGAGATACCTAAAGGCAGGGTTTATAAGGGGGATATAGATAGGGGAGAAATAAACAGAGAGCTGCGCCTTGAAGCAAATCCAAAGATAATGATCTCATATCATAAACCGAACCTCCCCCATAAGGATGATTACGTCTTTGATATCATAGATTCCCTACTGACACAGGGGAGGACATCGAGGCTGCACAAGAGGCTGGTGCTGGAAGATAAAGTGGCCGTGGCCGTAAGCAGCGGAACAGCCCCCGGGACAAGGTATGAGAACCTCTTCATGATAGATATCGTTCCGAAGGAGGGACACAGCTCAAAAGAGATAATAGCTATTATTGAGGATGAGATAGGAAAATTGCAAACCCACCCCCCCACGCAGTACGAATTACAAAAGGTTATAAACAACCTTGAGGCCGAGATGATTAGGGCCATGAGGGGGAATGAGGGAATCGCCTCAAAACTCGCCTACTACGAGGCAATAGCCGGAGATTGGCGCTACATGGTTGAACATATCAACAACGTCCGAAATATAACTCCTGAAGATATTAGGGAGACCGCCGGGCGCTATCTTAGCCGGAGAAACAGAACAATAGTTGAGATAGTTAAAAGGGGAGGAAAATGAGAAGAAAAAAATATACCGCTGTCGCCTCGCTCCTGATTATCCCCCTCCTTCTCGTCGGCTGCGACCAAAACAGGGACCCCAGGAAATTAAAGTTCGATCCGATAAAATTTGATGCCCCGAAAACAGAACGGACTACCTTGGAAAATGGGGCGATAATCCACCTTCTAAACGACCATGAACTCCCCCTCATCAATATGGCGGTCAAGATAAAAGGGGGTTCCATATATGACCCTATCGGTAAGGAGGGGCTGGCCGATCTAACCACAGCGCTTATCAGAAGCGGGGGAGTAAAGGGGATGACTGCGGAAGAGATAGACCAGGAACTTGAATTCATAGGGGGAGCCATAGAGGCCAAGTCGGAGGGGGGAGAGACAAATATAGTCCTCTCCGTTCTGAGTAAGGATATAGACAAGGGGCTTACCCTGTTGTCCAAGATTATCAAGGAACCGGCCTTTAGGGGAGATAAGATCCTCCTCGAAAAAGGAAAGTTTGTCGAGGCAATCAGGCGGGAGAATGACAACCCTGAAGATGTAGGGGTGAGAGAGCTGATAAAGAAGATATACAGCGGCGGATCTTCGGGAAGATTCCCCACCGTGGAGAGTGTAAATAGGATAGGCTTGGCCGATTTAAGGGGCTTCCGCGAAAATTACTTCCGTTCCGAAAATATGATAATCGGGATATCAGGCGACTTCGATAAAAAATATATCCTGCAAAGAATAGGAGAACTATTTAAAGAGAAAGAGGGGGGAGCAATAAAATTCCCCGACATAAAACTCCCGGTGCCGGTTAAGGGGATATACCTTATAGAGAGGAATATCGCCCAGAGTGTCATAAGAATGGGACACCTTGGCCTTAAAAAGAGCAGTCCTGACAACCATGCCGTAAGGGTAATGAATAGGATATTGGGTGAGGGGGGATTTAACTCCCGCCTGATGAAAGAGGTCAGAACTGCCAGGGGGCTGGCCTATAGCGTGGGGAGTTCCTTCAAGATGGGGCACGAGACGGAAGGTCTATTCATGGCCGGATGTGATACTAAGCCTGAATCGACAGTAGAGGCCCTTGAAGTAATTTTAAAGACAATGGATGATATGCGGACAACCCCTGTTACCGATGAAGAACTGGCCATAGCCAAGGATTCGATTATAAATTCATTTGCCTTCGCCTTTAAGGGGCCGGACGAGGTTATGCTCAACCGCCTAAATGTTGAATATTATGGTCTGCCTGAAGACTATATAGAGACATTTAGGGAAAAGATAGATGCGGTAACTAAAGAAGATGTTCTTAGGGTGGCCCAAAAATATCTCCGTCCCGATGAGATGGCCATTGTTGTGGTTGGTAAGAAAGATGCGCTAAACGGCAATCTCCCCCGCTTCAAGTCTATACATAGAGAATAAACGATATTCATACAGGGCGTTAGAACAAAGCAGACCAAGGCGCGACGAAAGCGAGGAGTGAGGCGTATTTAAGCATACGCCGCAACGACGAACCGAGGAGCAACGCAGGTATGTGAAGTTATGACGCTCTGTATCAGCCAAAAGGATTAGCCGAGGCAGAACGGACCATAACGCAATCCTCATATATCAACGATATCCCATTCTCCTCGCAATATTTTATCCCCTCTTCAGATTCAGCCCCAGGCTGCATCCAGACCATTTTTATCCCCGCCCTAGCAACATCAATAAGCGCCTTCTCAGTCTTGGGGGGAGGGATAACCATAACCGCCCCTTCAACCTTTTCGGGCAGGTCATCAATACTCTTAAAACATTTTATCCCCTCAATCTCTTCCTGAACAGGGTGTATCGGGAAGAGCTTATACCCTTTGGCAGTCATGTTTTTATAGACCCTATTCCCAAACTTGGTAGTATCCCTCGACATCCCGAAGATAGCCATTTTTTCTATGGCCAGAAAGTCTTTTATCCTCTCTTCCGTCTTCGAATCGTTTTTCATTTTAGAATCACCTGATGAAGCATCGCCACCGCAAACCAGGCCGCAAAACCGGTTAGAAACATAGTAGAGAGAGACGCCCCCCTCTTAAAAAAGTAGAGAGCAACGATAAAGAATATTATGGTCGGGATGATGCCGAATATGGCCCCCTTAAGAAAACCGTTCATCACGGCTTGGTCTCCTTTATTCTCAACATATATCCAGAATAGGGCCAAGGCGCCGGTTAGGGGCATAACCGAGATAATCCCGGATAGTGTAGAATATCTTTTCCCTATGGCGGTA
>JAHJSF010000083.1 GCA_018830405.1 Nitrospinota bacterium
GGCGTTTAAATCTAGTGAAAAAAGCTTCACAATTTGACGAATTTTAGCCTCTGAAATTTTCGAACGTTTTGCATACCTGTTTTTTACTGTCATAGCTAGACATTAGCATATATTTTAATGTGCTGTTCTAGTCATGACCCAAAATATTTAAAAAGATATTGACAATAGGCTAAACTAATACTATTATCGTATTAGTTGGCCAACCGGAGGAGAGAAGTGAAGTTACTTAACAAAGATTCAGATTATGCCATAAGGGCACTGCTTAGCTTGGGGTTGAATATAGAGGAGAGGATGTCCTCCCGTGATATCGCCGAGGCTCAGGGAATACCCCTCCAATATATGAGACGTATCCTGCAGACCCTTGTCAGGGAAGGGTATCTTGAGTCAAAGGAAGGAGTTGGTGGGGGGCTGCGGCTTATAGTAAATCCGGCAGATATCGCTATAAGTGATGTTATTAAGGTATTTCAGGGGGAGATTCGGGTTTCAGAGTGTCTCTTTCGGCAAAATGTCTGCCCCCAGTATGGTACCTGTGTTTTGCGGAGAAGGCTTGCGAAGATAGAGACGAAGGTTGCCAAAGAATTTGAGGGGATTACCGTTGAAAATCTTTTAAGTGACTTGAAGGAGGAAGAAGAATGAAGAGAAACATTATCAAGATAGATGAGGAATTATGTAATGGGTGTGGACTTTGTGCCAACGGCTGCCCGGAGGGGGCGATACAGATGATAGATGGTAAAGCCCGACTAGTTGGAGAACTCTTATGCGATGGACTCGGTGCTTGTATCGGCGATTGTCCGGTTGACGCTATTCAGATAGAGACCCGTGAGGCGGAGCCGTATGACGAGGTGAAGGTGATGGGGAACATTGTGGCTAAAGGGGAGTCTACCCTAAAGGCTCATCTAAAACATTTGTATGATCATAAACAGGAGGAGTATCTAATGATTGCCGAAAAATATATGAAAGAAAATAATATAGACGTACCTGACTATAAAGGAGGGAATAAGGATATGGGTTGCGGATGTCCAGGTTCCATGATGAGGGATATGCGGGGGAAGGGGGAGGAGAAGGCTGCTGCTTCGCAGACTACAGGGCCTCTTTCCTCTGCATTACGCCAGTGGCCAACCCAGCTCCAGCTTCTTAACCCTATGGCTCCATATTTCAAAGATGCCGACATCCTAATAGCGGCCGACTGCACCGCCTTCGCCTATGCCGACTTTCATAGGCGTTTTATTAAGGATAAGACAATGGTCATGTTTTGCCCCAAGCTGGATAGCGGGCTAGAGGGTTATATTGAAAAGCTGACCACTATCTTTAAGGAAAACAATATTAAATCTATAACGGTAGTCCGAATGGAGGTTCCCTGCTGTAACGGAGCCCTCCGTATCGCAGAAGAGGCCTTAAAGAGATCAGGCAAAAATATCCTTATGAAGGAATATGTCGTCTCGATAGATGGAAATATTATCTGACTTTCCTATCATGAGACTTCATTATTTGCAACATGTCCCCTTTGAGGGGTTGGGGGCTATAAGCGAGTGGGCCGTTAAAAAAGGTTTCGAGATAGGCGTAACCAATCTTTATAGCGGAGAGTCTCTCCCCTCGATAGAGGAGATTGATTGGCTCTTTGTTATGGGGGGGCCGATGAATATATATGAGGAGGCGCAACATCCCTGGTTAAAGGTTGAGAAGGCGTTTATCTGCCGGGCAATAAGAGAGGGGAAGGTTGTTATCGGTATATGTCTTGGCGCCCAGCTTATAGCCGATTGTTTGGGGGCTAAGGTTACCCCCAACCAATATAAGGAGATAGGATGGTTTCCTGTCTCTCTCCGCCAAGATATGTTTGGTTTACCGAAAGAGTTTGTCCCCTTTCATTGGCATGGTGACACCTTTGGGACTATAGAGGGGGGCGAGGCTTTTGCAAGGAGTGAGGGATGTTTAAATCAGGCCTTTTCGTACGACAATGGGCGTGTTGTTGGGCTTCAGTTTCATCTGGAGGTTACAGCTGATTCAATCTCAGCCCTTGTAGAAAATTGTGGAGATGAGTTGGTAGAGGGGCCATATATAGAGAGCAGAGAGAGTATGTTGACCAGGGATGAATATATTGCGGAATCTAACAGATTGATGTGTCTCCTTTTGGATAATATCTATAAAAAGAACAACAGGGGGAAATAATTGAGGTGTCAGCCAATATACCAAGAGAGATATCCATAATCGGTGAGATGATAGGTATCTACTGTCGTGGCAAACATTCAGATATTAAAAATAGTGGCAATCTTTGTAAGGAGTGTGCTTCCCTGCTTGAATATGCCGAAGGAAAGTTAAGGAAATGCCCCTACCAGGAGGAAAAACCGAGCTGTAAAGATTGTTCCATCCATTGCTATAGCAGGGAGTATCGTGTTACCATTCGGGACGTAATGAAATACTCCGGGTGGCGTTTTATGGTTAGGCCCCCTTTAGAATCATTACTTAAGTACATTAGTTGATCTTATTTTTCAGGAAGAATAAATTATGAACATTATAAATACGGCAATCGGCGGGGTAATAGGCGGTATTTTGGGTTATATCTTCAGATGTTCCGGCGGAACATGCCCTCTAAGGAGTACTCCCCTAAGAAGCACCATCTATGGCGTAGTCCTGGGGGCATTGATAGGTTCAACCATAAAATAGGCAGCGCCTCAGAGATAAATTACGGATTGCCCCACCGTTAACCACCTGTTTTTGTATTGCAATAGAAATATTTTATAGATATAGTTTCCCCTGTCACAACAAGTTTTCTCACTTATCCACACTATCTTGGGGAGATAGAATAGATGAGATACATAAACGCCATATTGGCTATTAATCTTCTTTTGCTGGCAGGTTGTTTAGGAGCAGACCAGCATATAAATAAATTGGCCCAGGAAGTATATTCAAAATCAACGTTGGAAGAACCTCTCCCCCCCCACGAATTCAAATCTGACGGCTGCTCATGTTGGCCGGATAGCGAATGGATAGAGTGTTGCGTAGCCCATGATTTGGACTATTGGATGGGAGGAACAGCAGAAGAACGGAAACAGTCTGACAAGAGGTTGCAAGAATGTGTGGCCAGCAAGGGTCACCCCCTTATGGGGAAGGTTATGTATTTAGGCGTACGTCCAGGGGGAGTATATTGGCTTCCGACCCCTTTCAGGTGGGGATTCGGTTGGGATTACCCTCAGTCCGGCCCACCGGGGAAAAAATATTAACCTAATAACAATAATTTCAACTTAGGAGGTTCCGATGCAAATAGACGGACATCATACCCTAACCTACATCGCCGCCCGCTTAGCCGGATATGGGCACAGGGATGCAGATATAATAGCCTACAGTGCCCAGTATGTCGACGATGCCACCAATGCCGGTGTTATACATTTTGATAACGGGGCCAAGTATAGCCGTATCGCCTCCGCCCATAAGACCTTCGACTATCGAAATACAGACGAATTGGCCAATCACCTTGTTTGGATCCCTTTTCATTTCCTCCCCGGCAATGGGGGTAAACCTGCCGGAGAAAACCCGGATGGGACATTTATAAAAAAGCTGGTCTGTTATCCTGATGGCTGCGTGGCTAGGGATATGCTCAGGTCCTGCGCCGCCGATATTGAAAAACCGTATGCCCTGCACCGCCTCGGAATAACCATGCATGTCTATGCGGACACGTGGACACATCAAGGTTTTGCTGGGGTAAATCATGGAATAAACGATGTAGACAACCTTGAAAGTAACGACAAAAAAAAGGATAAAAACTTTTTTTGTAAAATAGCCAACTATTTCCTGGGGGATGCCTTCCCATTGGGGCATGGGGCGGCACTGAGTTACCCTGACACCCCAAACCTGGTATGGAAATATAAAAACGGTCTCGGGGAAAAGGTGGAAAGGGATAATCAGGATATCTTTATGGGTGCGGTAGATAATATGTGCCGAGCGACGCAATGTTTTCGCCGGTCTGATACCGAGATGAATCTGGAGGCAATGGACGGGCTGCCGGCCAAAGACTCTGAAAAGATATTGTCTCTCATTCAATCAATAAATGGAGATTCAGGGGAAAAACGTCACGAAATATGGATTGAAGAGATAAGAAAGGGGAATTTTTCATTTGGCGCGGAAGAAATTGGCTACATCCCTAAAGGGGAAGGTTCTTGGAAGCATAAATCTATAGGACAGGTTTCGGCCTCAGATACAGGCCGGGAAGAGTTCCCTTTTAAAGAAACATTTATGTCGTCCGACTGGAAGATGTTTCACGATGCCTTGCAGGCCCACCGATTGGCCGTTTTGCATGATGTCCTCCCTAAGTATGGGATATGCGCAGCTTAGCTTAGAAGCTGCTGGAGATACCGCCAACCTATAAATTGAATATTACCCCAACTATTCGACATACTGGTTCCATTCACTTGTTAGCCCCTAAAATAGACTATATGCAAACAAAAAACACAAAAGAGGCCCTTCACCAAACAGTCAATCTTTTTAAGACAATGCTCCCCATGTTGTTCGGCATGCTCCTCCTTGTAAGCCTGATGCAGCAGCTATTTCAGCAACACTACCAAAGTTGGTTTACCGGTAATTATATCCTCGACCCCCTTATAGGTACCTTGGCCGGGGCTATATCTTTTGGAATACCGATAACAAGTTATATAGCCGGAGGTGAACTGGTAAAAGGAGGGGTTAGTCTTCTGGCCGTTACCGCCTTTATTATGACTTGGACAACGGTTGGTCTGATTATGATCCCATGGGAAGCATCCTTTTTGGGGAAACGTTTTGCCATAGCCAGAAATATTCTCAATTTCTTTTTTGCCCTTCTTATCGCCATGGCCACCGTCTATACTCTGGGGCTTCTATCGTGAAGAGTTACCAACCTCTCTTTTGGCAGAAATTAAGCGGCAGGACAAAATTCCTCATTTTCACCTTGGGGCTATATGCCATTATCTCCCTCTTCAATACCGCCGTAATAGTAAACTCTCTTAGCTATTTTAGTTTCATGCTTACCAAGGTTATCCCTGTCTTGGGACTCGTCTTTATAATCCTTTTCCTGACCAACCTATTTTTGAAGCCGGAACGGATAAAAAAACATATGGGGAAAGACTCGGGATTGAAGGGCTGGTTTTACGACCTTATCGGCGGGATTATTATTTCCGGGCCTCCCTACGTCCTCTACCCTATGCTGGGGGAGCTTCAGGATAATGGGGCCAGAAATGGATTAATAGCCGCTATTTTATATAACCGAAACGTCAAAATACATTTCCTCCCTGCCATGATTTATTATTTCGGGATGCGCTACACAGTTGTCCTTTCAATATACATACTTTTGTTTTCACTCTTAAACGGCAAACTACTTGAAATTATTGTTGGTGAATAGGGTATGTAGAGGTCAAACATAACCAACACATTTTATTGCTAAGAAATAACTGTTATGATAGCTTTCAGCTTGTAGAGAAGGGGGCACATCCCCCCATTTAAGGCCTATTCGGAGCTACTAATCATATGTCACCTTTAACATTTGGCAGAAACTTAAGATGAAGGCATTTTGGTTGTCTTTTGTCCCTCTCTTCGTAGCGGTGGATGCGGTAGGCGTGTTGCCGGTATTTCTATCCCTTACTGAGGGGATGGACAGAATGCGGCTGCGAACCGTAATTATCCAGTCGGTTATAACCGCCTCAGTCGTTGCCCTGGTATTCCTGGCCTTTGGGCCGCTCTTTCTCAGTTTTCTCGGTATTACGGTACCTGATTTTATGATTGCCGGAGGAATTCTTCTGCTGGCTATTTCATTAAGTGACCTTATCACGGGGGAGAAAAGGCAACGGCAGACAGATTCGGAAACCCTGGGGGCTGTGCCGATCGGCATACCCTTAATTACGGGACCGGCAGTGTTGACAACCTGCGTACTCCTGTCCGGGCTTCATGGTAAACTGGTTACCGGCATGGCTGCTGTAGTCAATATTGCGCTCGCCGGCTTACTTTTCCAGTTCTCGAAGGTCATTACAAAATCCCTTGGGCAGGCAGGGATCAAGACCCTCTCTAAGGTGGCAAGTCTGTTGCTGGCGGCCATTGCGGTTATGCTGATTCGAAGAGGAATTACGGCGATAATAGCCCTGCCGCCGATATAACACCGATGGGTTGAAGAGAGGTTAGAAGGGTTCTATTCCCCCTCCGTCTATCCCCTTGCTAAGTAACAATAGTTATGATAGCTTTCGTCTTACAGAGGGAAATCAAAACCAATCAAAAAAGCTGCTGACTACCGATAGCAAAAGTGACATTTCAAGACCTCTCCCTTAATACACTAATTCTTAGGAGTATAAAATGAAAAAGGCCCACTTGGTGACCGCAATATTTTTAGTTGGTGCCATTCTCTTTTTGGTATACACCAATTGGGATAGAGCGGCCAAATTTAGCGGTAGTGCCCCTGTTCCAATAAACCCTAAGGCCTTTGACGGGTTTGAAAAATGCGATACATATAATGAATTAATCGAGATTGCAGACAGCTTATTTGCCAATGAGACACCAATGGTAAAAGAAGAATGGGCCTGGGTTTATGCCGTGAAGAGCGAATTCATGGGGCTACCGGTAGATGCCCTCGAATTAGGGGTGTGCGACTCGACCGGGGAGAGGGGATGTGGATGGGCAATGTATACAGCTCTCGTGATTACTAAACCACTCGCGGAAACAAAAAAATATTTGGAAGATAAGACCGGAATTGACTTCACCTTAGAAGAGAGAGATATGGACACTGAAGTAACTCTGCGCCCCATATTAGCGGCTGGTGGAACTGCCGACAAAAGTGTAATATTCTGT
Organism: Nitrospinota bacterium; assembly: GCA_018830405.1. GTDB lineage: Bacteria > Nitrospinota > Nitrospinia > UBA9942 > JAHJSF01 > JAHJSF01. The sequence continues at coordinate 6,799 of JAHJSF010000083.1, forward strand.
GACTCAGGTTCCCTGTAGACCATAAAAAATGGTCTAGCATACTTTTTAACTTACAATATCATAAAACAGGACGATAAGTAAAAGCTTTGCAGTTGCCATATAAGTAATTTGCTGTGATAGATGTTTTGCGCTGTGCTATAGTTTCATTCAAGCACACTCGGAAAGGGGTGCTTGGTAGATTAATTGTTGTGCAAGAATATAACCACACATTATAATACTGGCTCATCGCGTCTTAGTGTGGGTAAAATGATGAACTTTATGGGGTATAACGTGTTATTAAACAAAGAGAAAAGAGCTTTTAAAAGGGGTAAAAAATCGGTATGATTTACGGATGGGAAAAAACAGACGATTACTGGAC
>JAHJSF010000084.1 GCA_018830405.1 Nitrospinota bacterium
ATCCGTGTAATCCAGAGAAGGGCTTATGGTTTACGAGACGAGGAGTATCTGAGGCTGAAAATACTGACTTGTATGCTTAAGGGGATATAAAATGACCCACACTCTTACGCGAAGAGCCAGAAAAGTAATAAAAACTTTCATCCCATCCGTTTCTGTTACCGATATGGTCTTTTCAGATAACAGCCCCCTTCTCCGTAAAAGTAGATCACGCTTAGACAAACGCTGGGTTACGGTTACCTTAGTGTTAAGAAGTCCAAATGTTCCTAATACTACGGCAAGAATAGCACCAAGCAAGATAGTCCTGAGAAATAATCGAAGTTCCCTAAATATTCTTTTCATAATTTTAATTTCTTTTTGTTATATGAACATTATTACTTGTTTTATTTTGAGTTACCCGCTGAATTAAGTATGAATCTATCATGCCAAATAGGATATGGCCAAATTTATTTATAGCTAAATGAGGTGTTTAAATGCCTCCCCCAAATGTTGTTCCCCTCCTCCGACTTGATCGGGGGATTGACCCCCCGCATCAAGTGCGGGGCAGGCTCCGAATCTAGGAGAAAGAATAACTGGATTCCGCATTAAGCATGTCCTCGAATGCTTTAATCGGGGATGCGGAATGACAGAAAAAACTGAGTGTCTCCGTGGATTATACAACCCCCGACCCCCCCTTTTCTAAGGGGGAATATTTCTCAGTGCCTCAGTGGTTAAAAGCCCTCCCCGCTCTCGGCGTCCTCTGCGGTTTTAAATGTTGCTTCCTTTCTATCTATTCAATGTGTATAATATTCCTAAATGATACACATAGGAGATGAACATGAGAACAAATATTTTAATAGATGACGAGCTTATGAGTTCCGCTCTTGAGAGTTCCGGTTTAAAAACAAAAAAGGAGACAATAGAGACTGCTCTAAGGCTTTTGGTGAGGCTAAACAGACAGTCGGAGCTGAAGAAATTCAGGGGGAAACTCCAGTGGTCCGGCAATCTTGACGAAATGCGGATAGATAAATGATTCTGGTTGACTCATCCGTTTGGATTGATTATTTCAACGGCAATATCAACAAACATACCGATTGGCTCGACAGCGCCATAGGCTTAGAATTGATTATCGTTGGAGATATAATTTTAACGGAGGTTCTTCAAGGTTTTCAGAGTGAACAAGACTTTAAAAGAGCAAAGAAATTGCTGCTCGAGTTTCAATGCCTGGAGATGCTGGGGCAGACCATTGCGATAGAGAGTGCCTCGAATTACAGATTGCTCAGGCAGAAAGGGGTTACGGTAAGAAAGACCATTGACGTAGTAATTGGGACATTTTGCATCCATAACGGGTTTTCTTTGTTACACAACGATAGAGACTTTGTCCCCCTGGAAAAATACTTAAAGTTAAAAACCGTCCAACTATAAAAGGTGTGGTTTAAATATCTTCTTTATTAATGCTTTTTCGAGTCTTTCGTGGTTAGTCAAAAAAAATCTCTCGGCCTCTCAGGTTAAACCTAGCCTCAAATATCCAATTGTATTTTAATGGCCCCCTCAATCTTGCGCATATCTTCCTCTGAAACCAAACCGGCACATTTAAAAAGCCGCAGCTTACTTACAGTTGCCAGTTGGTCGGCCACGGCCTTACTTTCTTGTCCGTCAAAAATCACCAATGCCTCGCTGGGGTATAGACGATCTGTATTGCTGGTTAGGGGAACAACTTGAACCCGATTGAGGAATTTATTTGAGGCATCATTGCTGACAATGACGGCGGGGCGCTTCTTTTTTATTTCTCCGCCAACGGAAGGGTCAAAATTAACCCACCAGACCTCACCCCGTTTCATGGGAGATATCCTTGAAGGTAGCCTCGGCCCATTCTATGGCTACTTCCTCACGCTTTTTGTCCCTGGCCATTTGGGCATAAGCCGATTCCAGATTGGGGCGCACCACATGCGGACGCACCAGTTCCTCGACAAATTTGCTGATTTTGCGGGGACCTATGGTCTTGTGGAGCCCCTCATAAACCTTCTCATCCACTGTTATTGTTAATTTTTTTTGCATTGAAGTCCTCCATTCTTTATACGTGTAGTATACGTATATTGTTAGAATATGTCAATGGATGAACAGGTGGGATTTGCAATCTCTTTTTTAGTCCTTTTCGTCTGCTTCGTTGTCCAAAACTATTATCTATGTGTATCAGCGTTCATCAGTGGTTAATTATAAGCAATAGTGAGAGCCCCTTTTGTTGTGCAGGTACCCCTTTTTTGTTAGAATCCATGAAGCTGTCAATTTAAATTATTTACTCAGGAGCTTAGATGGAGAGAGAAGTAGAGTCTTTGGTGAAGCTGCAGGAGATTGACGGACAGATAATCAAGATAAAAAAGTCGCTGAAGGAGATACCGGAAGAGATTGATAGGCTCTATGCCTCCTGCCGGGCGGCCAAGGCCGAGATTGAGGCGGGGGAGGCGGAGGTTAAAAGGGCGGAGTTAAAGAGAAAAGAGATAGATATTGAGGTTGAGGCCAAGAAGGCGGCTCTGGTAAAACTGCAGCAGAATCAGAGTGCGGTCAAGACGAATAAGGAATATACCGCTATCCTGAGCGAGATAGAGAATGTTAAGAAGGAGATACTGTCTCTTGAGGATAGTGAGCTTGAGGAGATGGAGGTTATAGAGACGAAGAAGGGGCTTATCCCCCCCAAGGTGGCCGCCCTCAAGGAGGAGGAGGCCAAGTTTGGCGTAATCAAGGGGGAGAAGGAGAAGGAGGTAGCCGGTTTGAAAGAAGATCTGGCCAAACTGGAAGAGGCCAGGCTGGGAATAGTGGGAGGGGTATCTTCCGGCTGGATTGGTACATACCAAAAGCTTCTGACTCAAAAAGGGGGATTGGCGGTTGTTAAGTTATTGAATTCCAATTGTCATGGTTGCCATACCGATGTTCCTCCCCAGTTTGTCATAGAGGTCAGGAAGGGGGATAAGGTTATCACCTGTCCCAACTGCGATAGAATAGTCCATTATGCCGAGTGAGGCGGCAAACAGGTGTTTTAAAAATATTTAAAGGGTCGGGGTGATGAGACGATCGCGCTCCGCTTAGGCGGGGGGAGGAAAGTCCGGACTCCATAGGGCATGGCGCCTCGTAACGCGAGGGAGGAGTAATCCTACGGAAAGTGCAGCAGAAAATATACCGCATCTTTTCTTCGGAATAGGTGTAAGGGTGAAATGGTGAGGTAAGAGCTCACCGCCTTGGTGGTAACATCAAGGGCATGGCAAACCCCGCCAGGAGCAAGGCCAAATAGAAAGACGTTTGAGGACGGCCCGTCCGAGTCTTCGGGTAGGCTGCTTCATCTCTTCCGGCGACGGGAGAGAGAGATAAATGATCGTCATACCCCTTCGGGGGGAGGACAGAATCCGGCTTATGATTCACCCCGACCTTTTAATAAAAAATATGGGTTACCAATAGATGGAAGCAAAAAAAATTATTATAAGAGTCCCTAAAGAGGACATACAGTATGTGACAGGGATATTCGATGGCCATGCCCGTATGGCCGTTCCCCGAACTATAGATAAGAAAGAGTCTATCCTGGAGCTTATCGCCTCTCCCTTTTATGTGGATGATATTTACGAGGTGCTTGAGTCACTCAAGGGGGAGGGGATAGATATTAAGGTTATCGATAAGTATGAGGGGGAAATCGATTGATGCTTGATAAAAGTTTATCTGAAAAAGTCTTGGTGGAGCTGCTCAAGAACGGTGGAGATTTCGCCGAGCTGTTTGTTGAGGATTCCACCTCAACAAGTATAGTTTTTGAGGATAATAGGGTAGAGCAGATAAATCGGGGGACCGATATAGGGGCGGCTCTACGGTTGGTCTTTGATAAGAGAACAGCCTATGCCTATACCAATGATCTTACAGAAACGGGTCTTATGACTCTGGCCAAGGGGCTGAGGAGCGCCGCCTCTACTTCAGGGGCCAAGGATAATATTATCCTCTCAAGGCTTGAGAGGCCGATTATACATAAGGTGATAACCCCGGCCGAGGAGATATCGATTGAGGCCAAGATAGGTATGGTTAAGGGGGCGGATGAGGCGGCCCGCTCAACATCGGATAAGGTTAGACAGGTTAAGGTCAATTATCATAATGCCCGAAGAAGGGTATATATTGCCAACTCGTATGGGGAAGAGGTAGACGATATCAGAAGAGACTTGGTATTCCTCGTCCACGTTGTGGTCTCTTCGGGGAGAATTATCCAGACCGGCTACGAGTCTATGGGAGGTTTTACCGGAGTTGAGCTGTTTGATACTGCTTCTCCTGAATCTATTGCCGGAATCGCGGCCGAGAGGGGGCTTATGATGCTTTCCGCCCAAAAGGCCCCGGTTGGTGAGATGATGGTGGTTCTCTCCAGCGAGGCGGGGGGGACGATGGTGCATGAGGCGGTTGGGCATGGCCTTGAAGGGGATTTTATAGAGCAGGGCTTATCGGTCTATTCAAACCGCTTTGGGGAGAAGGTTGCCTCCAATCTTATTACCATTGTCGATGATGCGACCATACCAAACAAGAGGGGTTCTTTCCACTATGACGATGAGGGAACCCCGGCCCAAAGAACAGTTCTGATTGAAAACGGCATCATGAAACAATGTATGCATGACCGCCTTAGTGCCCTCAAGAGCGGGACAACATCAACCGGTAACGGGAGGAGGCAGTCTTACCGCTCCCGCCCGATTCCCCGTATGACCAATACTCTTATCGCCCCCGGCGAGATGAACCCGGAGGAGATTGTCAGATCGGTTGATAAGGGCCTCTTCGTTAAAAAGATGGGGGGAGGGGAGGTCAATATTGTTAACGGCGACTTTGTCTTTGAGGTGAGCGAGGGGTATCTGATTGAGGGGGGGAAGGTTACTACTCCAATAAGAGGGGCGATATTGACCGGTAACGGCCCAAAGGTTATGGGGGAGATAGATATGGTTGGGAATGACCTCGGTTTTGGGATAGGGACCTGCGGCAAGGATGCCCAAGGGGCACCGGTTTCAGATGCTCAGCCGACTTTGCGAATCCCAAAAATAATTGTCGGCGGTAAAGAGTAGGTTTTTAAACCCCTTTCTTGTGCGGACAAGAAAGGGGGAAAGAAACCGCCGCCTGCTCATTTTCTTTACGGCTTGGAATTACGCTTGGTATCGGAGCCTAAAGAACTCGCAAGGCTACGCCTTGCTCAGACATGCTTTAGGCTTGTTCCTCAACCAAGCTATTCCAATCCTAAAAATGAGATGGCGTACACACCTCTCCCCTCCCTTGACGGGAGGGGACTAAGGGGAGGGTGAATTATGCCCCCTCACCCCAACCCTCTCCCGCCCGGGGAGAGGGGGAATGTGGTGCCTAAAAATGAGAAGGCGGGGAGGGGAAGAGAATAGTTATAGCGGCGTGACAATATCTCTCTTGGTGAAGAGTGAATCAAAGGAGTAGCCGGCCGCCTCTATCGCCTCTCGGCCTCCCTCTTGCCGATCTACAATGGATATGACCTTTATAACCTTAAACCCGGCCTCTTCCGACTTTTCAATGGCCTTTAGGGTAGACCCTCCTGTTGTAACAACATCTTCCACCATTACTACTCTGGAGCCTTCTTTAAGGTTATACCCCCCCTCTATGGAGAGTCTCTTGCCGTGCTTTTTCGGTTCTTTTCTTATCAAGAACCCGGTAATGGGCTGACCTTCAAGATGGCTTACAATGGTTACTGCAGTGGTTATCGGGTCGGCCCCAATGCTCATCCCCCCAACACCATCAGGTTTTAGGTCGCGTATGGCCTCAAAGATAAGTTTACCGACCAGCCATGCCCCATAAGGGTCGGTGGTGGTCATCTTTCCATCGAAGTAGAAGTTGCTCTTTTTTCCCGAGGAAAGGGTGACCTCTCTCTCTTCGTAAGATTGCGCTTTCAATATGTCTATCAGGTCTTGTCTTATGCTCATAATCTTGCCTCTAAGTTTATTTTTTGGAAAATATTATACGACCGATTATAACATTATATGTCTGTCTCCATTTGCTTAAATCGTCTAAATTTGTTAGATTTTTGCAGCGGGTAACATTTTAAAAGGGTGTCATGGGCGATAAAAAAAGGTTAAGAGATTGGGAGAGGGTGAGGAGTGAAGGCGGGCCGGATATTCCCCTTTTTTCGGTTCAATACCATTGGATGAAGAATCCGAGGAATGGGGAATTGTTGAAACGTCTCGTCTTAGAGACCAACGATTGGGTCAATATTGTTCCCCTTACGGCGGATGGGAATATCATTGTTATTCGGCAATATAGGTTTGGGGTGGAGAGGATAATCACCGAAATTCCCGGCGGATTGGTAGATATAGGCGAGGGGCATCGAGAGGCGGCTATTAGGGAGCTTAGGGAGGAAACGGGGTATGCGAGTGATGATTGGGTCTATCTTGGTTCGGTAGAGCCAAATCCGGCCATACATAATAATCGGTGCCACCATTGGCTGGCCAAGGGGATTGTTAAAGTAGCGGAGGCCGAGCTTGATGAGGGGGAGGATATTGAAGTTAATCTTATATCGGTTGAGGAACTCCGCTCTCAGGTTAAGTCGGGAGAGATCCGTCATTCTCTGGTGCTGTCGGCCCTGTCGAGGGTTTTTGACCTTTGGCCAAATAAGAGGGCGCCATAACTTTGCATACCTTCGTTGTTCCTTGGCCCCCTCTCTTGGCGTTGTCTTTACACTAATTATGTTATAATATTGACCTCAACGGAATCTCCTTAGTTGTGTGAGGAGGCCTCCTCATTATAACCATCTCAACCTTGATTTTTATGACCGATAAGAAGATAGAGGAGTTAAGAAAAGAGATTGATAAGATAGATTCTGAAACATTGGTCCTTCTGAATAAGAGGGCTGATTTGGCCATTCAGATCGGTAAAATCAAAAAGGCTACTAATAGCCATGTTCATTTTCCGGCCCGAGAGAGGGAGCTGATAGAGAGACTCTCTTCCCAGAATAAGGGGCCTTTGAATGAGGAGATGATAGGGGCTATATATAGAGAGGTTATCTCGGCCGTCCGTTCACTCGAAAACGATCTAAAGATTTCCTATCTGGGTCCTCCCGGAACATTTACCCATATGGCGGCCATAAGTGAGTTCGGCTCATCATCTACCTTTGTTCCGGCCGGTTCCATAGACGATATCTTGGCCGATACGGAGCGGGGGCGCGCAGAATACGGGGTTGTCCCGGTCGAAAACTCAACCGAGGGGATGGTTACCAGAACCCTTGACCTGCTGGTCGACACCGACCTTAAGATATACGGGGAGAGATTCATGCCGATTCATCTCTATCTCCTCTCCAAATCGAATAATCTTAAAGAAATAAAAAAGGTCTATTCCCACTATCAACCCCTGGCCCAGGCAATAGGCTGGCTTAATACCAACATGAAGGGTATCCCCTTAGAGGAAACCCCGAGCACCATATATGCGGCCGAGAAGGCCTCAACCGAGGTTGGAGCGGCGGCCATATCGTCCAAGTATGCCGCCTCCATCCATGGGCTAAATATCCTGGGGGAGAAGATAGAGGATGTCAGCGGCAATACGACCAGGTTTCTGATATTAGGCAACAGAGAAAGGGAGGTTACCGGTAATGATAAGACATCCCTTATCCTTTCAACAAAAAATGAGCCGGGGGCGCTACATCGTATCCTGGAACTATTTGCCAAGGAGTCTATAGACCTGACCAAGATAGAGTCGAGACCGATGAAGAAGAAGGTTTGGGAATACCTGTTTTTCATCGACCTTAAAGGGCACAAGGATGACCCCCTCATAAAAAAGGTGCTCGATAGGCTCGCTAAAGAGGTCACCTTTCTAAAGATATCGGGTTCCTATCCGGTGAGCAGATAGCCAAGATGAATGTTGCCGATAATATAAAGTCCCTTGTTCCATATCCCCCCGGAAAACCGATAGAGGAGCTTGAGCGGGAGCTGGGGATAAGCGGCAGTGTTAAACTGGCCTCGAATGAGAATCCGCTCGGCCCATCCCCCTTGGCCGTTGAGGCAATTAAAAAAGCCTGCGGCAAGATAAATTTTTATCCCGACGGTGGAGGGTTTTACCTCAAGGAGAAACTGAGTGGCCTCCTGAATGTCTCTCCAAAAAACATTATCCTGGGGAATGGTTCAAACGAGATCATAGAGATACTTCTTAGAACCTTTCTTGGTTCTGGTGACGATGTTGTTATGGCCGATCAGGCCTTCATCGTCTACTCCCTTATTACCAAGGCGGCTGGCGGCGAAGTAATTGCCGTTCCATTAATAGACTATACCCATGACCTTGCAGGTTTAGAAAAGGCCGTAACGGCCAAGACACGCCTCATCTTTATCGCCAATCCGAATAATCCTACCGGAACGTCTGTTGGAGAGAGTGAACTGAGGAAGATGTTAGATAGTGTCCCCAAGGATATTCTGGTCGTTTTGGATGAGGCCTATTGCGAATATGTCGGGAGGGACGATTATCCAGATTCGGTCAAACTATTGGAGGAGCATAAGAATATTGTTATCTTGCGGACCTTCTCCAAGATATATGGACTGGCCGGGGTGCGTGTCGGTTATGGGATTGGGAGTGAGGAGGTTGTCGATTATATGAATCGTGTCCGCCAACCCTTCAATGTCAATTCCCTCGGCCAAGTAGCGGCCTTGGCTGCCCTGTCTGACGAGGGACATGTCAGGAAGAGTATAGAGTCTAACAATCTTGGTAAAAAATATCTCTACACCTCCTTTGAGGAGATGGGTCTTTCCTACGTAAGAACCGAGGGAAACTTTATTCTGGTCGAGGTGGGGAATGGGGTTGAGGTGTATAACCAACTACTGAAAGAGGGGGTTATTGTCAGGCCTATGGCCGGCTACAAATTTCCCTCTCATATCAGGGTGACCATAGGGAAGATAGATGAGAACGAGAGGTTTATCACCTCACTTAAGAAGGTTCTAAATACTGCTACCAAATAGATTATGAATATTCATTTCGAACAGATTACCATTATCGGCGTTGGCCTTATAGGGGGCTCTTTTGCCAGGGTATGTAAAAAAAAGGGACTTGTCGATAGGGCTGTAGGATATGGGCGAGGGGAGGCCAATCTCAAGAAGGGGGTTGAACTTGGGGTTATAGATTCCTATTCCCTTAACCTAAAAGAAGCGGTTCAAGGGGCAGACCTGATAATGTTATCCCCTTCCGTAGATGCAATCATAAATATTGCCGAGGAGATGCTCCCCTTTCTAAAACCGGGGGTAATAGTTACAGACGCCGGCAGTGTTAAGGGGGAGATTGTCAGGAGGCTTGAGAAGGTTTTCCCCAAAGATATACATTTTGTTGGGGGGCACCCGATAGCCGGGACGGAGAAGGGGGGGGTGGAGGCCTCTTTTGATACACTCTTTGAGGGGGCGCGCTGTATTATTACTCCGACTAAAAAGACCGATGGGGAGAGCTTGGAGAAGATAAAGGGCCTTTGGCAGGAGATCGGTTCCATCGTTATGGAGATGGGAGCGGAGGAGCATGACCTTCTAATGGGGGGGATCAGCCATCTTCCGCATATAGCGGCCTATGCCCTGGTCAACGCCGTTTCAAATATTCCGGCGGATAAAGATAAGCTAAGGGGACTTTCGGCCGGAGGGTTTAAGGATATTACCCGCATCGCCTCCAGTTCTCCCGGACTCTGGAGAGAGATATCGATGATGAACCGTGATACACTCCTTAAACTTATAGCCGATTACAGAGAAATATTAGAGGCGATGGAGAAGGATATCAGAGAGGGACGGGGGGAGAGCCTGGAAGAAGGTTTCGCCAAGGCCAAGGTCTTTAGAGATTCCATACAGGGGTAGTCGTATATTTGCCACGGAGGTGCTAAGATGAGCAGTGAACAACCCCCTTTTGATTCCCCCTTTGTTAAGGGGGATTGAGGGGGTTATGGAAAAAAGACTATGAGGTCTGTCGGCATAAAAATTTTAATCGAGGAGTGTTGGATATGAATAGTGAAGAGCCGAAGAGAGCGGTTGTCTGCTATGAGGATGAGATAGACCTTTTTGAATATGTCTCGATACTCCTGAAATATTGGAAAAGACTGGTTTTGGCTGCTATTGTTGGGGGACTGGCTACATACCTGTATGTTGTTTTGTCCCTACCCCATAATTCGTCGACTATTCATATTGAGTTGGGGCATGATATCGGTAGGGCAGGATATGCCGATGGAACCGATTTCAGGAAAGAGGATCTGATAGATAAGGCCGTTCTGAATGAGGTCTATGGAAAACTGACCAACCTCCCAATCAAGACCCCCGAAAAATTTATAGATAGTTTTAGTGTGGCTGATGTAGAACTGGTTGGGTCTGGTGAACAACCTAAAAATGGCGAAAAACTGTTTGATTTAAACAAATATATCATCTCCTTTTCTCCCCGAAAAAATATACCACCGGAGGAGAGAGAGGATATCCTAAATAATCTTGTCTGGGAATACTCCGACTATGTGGTATCAAAGCACCCCCCTGTATATAATCACCAGTTTGTCAACTACCGTGAAGCGGGGAAAGAGTGGCCCATAAAATCTCCGGCAGAATATAGACCAAAATTGGTTAAAGACATTGCGTTACTCAGCACAGAGATAGACAAGATGAACAAGGAATTGGAAACGGCTAAATATATAGCCGATTTGTCCAGAAATGTGAATATAGATCCCAACATAAGGGATTTTAACAGCAATATTCCATCGGCCAAACTTCTTATTGATAATATTAAGACTATTCGGACCGTTACCCTGGATCTATATAAGAAAGAGCTGCTCCTGGCCGACTATCAGGGTATTTTATCTGCAATTGATTACCACATTGAAAGAGGGGATTCTTTAGACAATATTGACATTAAAGAGGCGGCCTATGCGAGGGGACTTATTAAATCAAAGGTTATTGCCCACAAAGATACTAAGGTCTCATATAAATATGGGCTCATCGCGTCTTAGTGTGGGTAA
>JAHJSF010000085.1 GCA_018830405.1 Nitrospinota bacterium
AACGGTCTCTCTAAAGATGGAGGAGATATCAACCACATGATGCTCAATTCCCATCTCTTCACAGACCTTGCGTGCCCCTTCAACCGCCGTCAAGCTATTATCAACGCCAAGTGAGGGGAGGGTAATACGCATGGTGAACCCGGCCACATCATACCCTTTATCCTTCAACATAAAGGCCGAAAGGGAAGAATCAACCCCGCCGCTCATGGCTACTGCAACCCTCTTAGTCATCTTACCTATCCCGCCTTTGGTTGACCTATCCAATAGTCAAGATAGTTAACATCTTCTGCCCTAATCTCTTCTTCTATGCTCCCCCCATCGTCGGTAATCTCAACAGAAAAGCTATCCCCTCCTCCAGCCTTGGCAAATGCCCTTATTACATTTGATACATAGCCAACAGAAAGACGATTGTCTGCATTGGCCTCAATAAGGGCCGTGGCCCCGAGGAATGACGTAGGTTCTATTACTATGTCCCCTGCTCCTCTATGGGAGGACAAAACGTTATTTTCTCCAAGGTCTCGGCCAAGGACAAACTTGATACCGTTATCAAGCCTAAAATGCCTCCCAATCTTAAGCCTTGATATATCTTTTAGGGTCACCTCTCTATTATGGGCGAATAGATCTAAAATCTTTTCTTTCATGTTTTTATCGGTAAGAAGACAGCCCCCTGTTCCGCACAAGATACCATCAAGGCCGATATCGGCCGCCATTTCAAGCTGTTTAGTCCGGCCACGGCCGATAATATCGAGAAGCTTTTCCCTATCGACAATCCCTTCTTTCTCTATATCTGTTTCGGGGAAACAGGCGGCGGATAGGGGACGGAGTATCTTCCCTTTGAGACCGCTCTCCCTCTCGATCTTCATAATGGCGTCCCGTCTCTGCGACATAGGTCTCTGCCCCAGCACCTCGCCGGTCACAATGGCAACGGCCCCTACTTCCTCCATAAACTCTTTCGCCTTTACAAAGGTATATATTCTGCAATCTATACAGGGGTTAAGACCACTCCCATAACCAAACTTTGGGTTACGAATAACCTCAACGTAGTCCTCCCCCTTGGCCTTTAAGACCACCTCTATTCCTATCTGCCGCCCCATCTCCACCGCCAAGTTGTGGCAGCCCGACTTCTTGGGAGTACAGGTACAAAAGGGGCTAACCATATTAAAGGCAACAACCTCAAGCCCTTGATCAACCATCATCTTAGCGGCCAGCGTGCTGTCCAAGCCACCTGACAACATGGCCACAACCTTCTCTCTCTTTACAGCCACTATTCCACCTCTACAAAAAAATATTCAGCCGATACCATTTCTATCCAATATCTCCGGAAGACCCCTTTATAACAAGGTCCGGATTGGATATGGTTACCCTGCTGTTAGGCGGGACAGAGCTTGTAAGCCAGACGTTACCCCCTATAACCGAGTTTTTACCGATAACAGTCTTCCCCCCCAGTATAGTGGCATTGCTGTAGATGGTCACATTATCCTCAATGGTCGGGTGACGTTTTTCTCCATCTCTTAAGGCATTCCCTTCACTGTCTCTGGGGATACTCAGCGCGCCAAGGGTGACCCCCTGATAGACCTTAACATTCTTCCCTATAACGGTGGTCTCGCCTATAACCACACCGGTGGCATGGTCGATAAAGAAACTCCGCCCGATTGTTGCCCCAGGATTTATATCTATTCCTGTCCGGCTATGGGCCCGTTCCGACATCATCCTTGGAATAAGTGGGATATCATAGCCATACAATACGTGGGCAATCCGGTGGGTGGCAATCGCCTCGACACAGGGGTAGCTCAAGATTATCTCGTCATAAGAGGTGGCAGCCGGGTCTCCGTTATAGGCGGCCTCAACATCATCCTTAAGATAATCGCGTATCTCCGGCAGCTTCTCAAGTAAGGCCCGCACCGCCTTATTGGCCTGAATCAGGCACTTATCCTCAGGAACCGGGTTGCAAACCGCCTGCTTGCACTGATATCTCAAGGCCCGCACCGCCTGCTCGGTCAGGTGCTGAAAGATGCTGTTTACCTTCTCCCCGACAAAATAATCTATATCGGCCCAGGTAACATCGGTATGCCCCAGATAACCGGGGAAGAGAACCTCAAAGAGGTCATCCATTATATGGTAAACCTCCTTACGGCTGGGGAGATTCTTCTCCTGGATATGGTTTATCCCCTTCAGGTCGCTATAGGTCTTAGAGACCGCCCCTACAATTTCTTCAAGTTCCTTCCGCTCCAAACGAGCCCCGTGGTTAGAATCTACTTTTTTTTGTTCAGACATGTTTATAATTCCTTATGATTTTCTAAACCTTTTTATGTTTCTGCACGATCATATTTAAAACGATAACAAGGCGGCGATAAGTAAGCGACTCACAACCCCCTTATTCCCCCTTAACAAAGGGGGATAGGGGGTTGTATATTGAGGAGCTTACGACAAAGCCAACGCAGTTAACGTTTGAATAGAGTTATGCAGTGGTTAGTATAATACTTTGGGGGTTATATGTCATCAAGATGCTGTTAATTTGTTAACCCCTTTCTTGCTCGTCCAAGAAAGGGGAAAAGAATACGCCGCCTGCTCATTTTCTTGACGGCTTGAAATAACGTCTCTTTAAAGCGCCTCAAAAACTCGCTCCGTTCAAACAGTTTGAGGCTTGTTTCTTTAAAGAGCCTATTCCAACCCTAAAAATGAGATGGCGGGAGAAAAAATCGGTTGCCTTCGGCTCTTCATACGTTGGTTAAAATTTTTCACTGAAATACCTAAGGATTATAGACATCCACTCTCCCTTTAAAAATAAACACCGTATCCCAGAAATTCTTATCCTCTCATTCTTTTCGCCAATCTCTTCATAATTATTGCCTCCCTACTACCCCAAAAATCACGTTGTATCAGACACAGAGGAGCGTCCGGGCGCATTTGCGTGACATCAAAGGGGTATTTAGCTCTCTGGCTATCGACTTTGATGTAGGCAACTATGTTAGCAAGATAAAATCGGTAGTATCGTATACCATCAATCCTTTCTGGAAAAGGATCCATTATCTTGGCCCATTTGCTAGGGTCATCAAATATGGCAAGAACCACACCAAAGAAGTCTGTTTCCCCTGGATTATGGCTTAAGATTGCCTGACGTAGAACCTCTTGGTGGGAACCAAGATTCACTTTTTTAAACATAGAGTGGGATGATGCTGCAGACCTCCACAACATGGACATGAAGAAGAGTTTGAGCTTAGCATAGTCAAAGCTCTTGTAGAAATAGGCCGCAGTTTCCTCTCCATCATTTAGAGGTTCTGCGTTCGGAAACTCGTGGATAAGTAGATGACAAGCATAGTCGTCAAACTCTTGAAAAATGTGTTCTCCCTCAGCGGTCACAATGGTCTTATCATATACTCCAACTGGGGCTTTCTTCGGGTATTCGCCGGGAACATTGGAAAGAATCCTAAGGGAAGGGCTTGCCGTCTTGTCTATGAGATAGAAACTCTTAGGAATAACATGTGCCTTGACCCCTAGACCTTCGATTCCTGTGAGTTTACATATCATTATGAAACCTAACATAGAAAGATTGTGTCAAAAAAACTAAGACTCCCATTCCCCAACTCCGCCATTTGATTTTTAGGATTGGGATAGGTTGGTTGAAGGGACAGCCTAAAACTGTCTGAGCGAAGCGAGTTTTTTAGGCGCCGAGACCAACCGTAATTTCAAGCCGTTTAAAAAATCAACAGGCGGTGTCTTCTTTGCTTCGTTTCTTGGACAAGCAAGAAATGAAGAAGAAAACATATTTCAAATCTCCCCTAACCCCTCTTTGCTAAAGAGGGGAAAATAAAAAAACTATTCGCCCAATAGGGCGAGCAACCCCTCCTCATCAAGTATCTCAACCCCAAGTTGTCGACCCTTTTCCAGTTTAGAGCCGGCATCTTCTCCGGCCAATATATAGTCGGTCTTTTGGGAAACGGCCAAGGTTACCCTCCCCCCCTGCGACCCTATAATTCTCTTGGCCTCATCCCTCGACATATTGGGGAGGGTGCCGGTAAGGACAAACTGTTTTCCGGCCAGCTTTGTTCCAACAGTCTGTGCATTTTCCTCCCCGATCTCAACCCCCGCATCGGTTAGCTTTCTGATAACCTCAAGATTGTGGGGTTCTTTAAAGAAGGTAACTACAGAATCGGCTGTTTCTGGACCTATCTCATCTATATCAATAAGCGCTTCTCGGCTAGCCTTAATGAGGCTATCAATAGAACCAAATTTCTTAGCCAGAACCTTGGCTCCATGCTCCCCAACTTGGCGTATACCAAGGGCATATATCAACCTGCCGAGGGACGGCTTTTTACTCTTCTCAATCGCCCTGATCAGATTATCGGCCGACTTCTCCCCCAACCTATCGAGCTTGGCAATATCTCCCTTTTTAAGCGCATAGATATCGGCTACATCCTTAATCAGACCGCTATCAATAAACTGGATAACTATCTTCTCCCCCAGACCATCTATATCAATGCCCCTTTTGGAGACAAAGTGGATAATCCTCTCTCGAAGCTGGGCCGGACAGGCTAGTCCGCCAACACAGCGGCTTATGGCCCCTTCCTTAACGATAGCTGAGCCACAGAGGGGACAATGGTCGGGAAGCTTAAACGGTTTCTCTTTTCCGCTACGCGATTCGGTAATAACCTTTATAACCCTTGGAATAACATCTCCGGCTCGTTCAACCAGAACGCTATCCCCTACCCTGATATCCTTCCGATCAACCTCATCCTGATTATGGAGGGAGGCATGCTTTACCCTAACCCCGCCGATAATAACAGGTTCCATAACAGCTACCGGAGTAACAGCCCCGGTTCGCCCAACGCCTATTTCAATATCTAATATTTTGGTCACCTCTTGACGCGGTTTAAACTTACAGGCCAGGGCCCACCGGGGGGTTCTTGTTAAAACCCCCAATCTATTCTGTAGATCAAGACTGTTCACCTTGACCACCGTCCCGTCTATCTCGTAGGGAATTTTATCCCGTCGTGTCTCCATATCACGGTGATAGGCCACAACCCCCTCTATCCCCTTCGAAACGGTTATCATGTCGTTCACTTTAAATCCCCATCCTTCAAGGGCCTCAAGGGTGGCCATATGGGTCTTAAACTCAACCCCCTCTACCACCCCAACGCCATAACAGAAGATATCGAGGGGGCGTGATGCTGTTATAGAGCTATCAAGCTGACGCAGGGAACCGGCGGCAGAGTTTCTCGGATTGGCAAAGGGGGCTTCCCCCGCCTCTTCGCGGAGACGGTTCAGTTCATTAAAGGGGGCTATATTCATAAAGACCTCCCCCCGAACCTCCAAACGAGCCGGAATAGGAAGTTTCCCATCAGATAGCCTGGTCGGGAGGGAACGAATTGTTCGGATATTTTCGGTAACATCTTCACCAACAGTCCCATCACCTCTGGTTGAACCTTTCTCCAAAAAACCGTTACCGTAGACAACCTCCACAGCCACTCCATCTATCTTAGGCTCAGCAACATATTCAATCTCACGGTCATTCTCCAGAAACCTCTTAACGCGCTCATTAAACTCGGCAATCTCCTCAGCCGAATTGGCATTCTTAAGGGACAACATCGGGATGGTATGGCGGTAGGTAGAAAAGGTCTCAAGGGGGGGAGCGCCTACACGGCCGGTGGGAGAATCGGGGGGAAAGAGCCCAGGATAAGCCGCCTCCAACTCCTCAAGCCGTCTGAAGAGACGGTCATACTCGGCATCGGAAATGGTCGGAGAATCAAGTACGTAGTAGCTATGGCTATGGCGTCTAATTTCCCTCCTCAAACTCTCGATTTCTTCTTCTATCGACATATCTTATTTGTAGGTCTCAATAAATTTTTCATAGGAGCGGTCGTAGGTTTTCTCTACGTCGTCAGGAAAGAAGCAGGCCGGAATCTGCCTCATATTGCGGTGATAGGTAACACATTCGCAGCAGACCCCTTTTCGGCTGCAAGGCTCGTATGAGCAATTACAGTTAGCCATGTTTTTTTCTTTTTTGCATTCCATGCTTCTCCTCTTTGATTATTTTTGTATATCCCGAGGACAGGTTTTAATAGGCTCCCCTTGGCAAAAGGGGGGAAGGGAGAACTGCTCTTGCCCCTCCCTTCAGGGAGAGGCAAGGTGTGAATTGAGATTAAGCCTTGGAGGTGTGCTCAACATAATCAGCTACTTTGACAAGCTTTCTGTTAATAAGCCCGAACAGAGCCTCCGGAAGCTCCTTACTACGAACTTCACTGGCAACCTTATCCTGCAGGTGCTTAATCATCTCATCGAGGTTCTTATAGTCATCAGGATTGATTGCGTTAACGATTCTCTCAAAGGTATTTACTCCGAGAATTTCAGTTTTAAGAACGGTGATATTTCCGAGGAAAACATGGTCCGACATATGACCATGGTGACGCCCCTCTTCAATCCCCTTAATCATGAAGGACATATCCTCTTTCAGGTCTTCCAACTCTATCTTAAGTATTTTTAGATAATTTACCCTCTTGTGACGCATAACCTCTCCCTGTTAAAGTTAGTCTACTCCCTAATGCTAAACGTAAGTCTCCGTATAAGTCAAGGGGAAGCTAGAACTCAAAAATTGTCAATAATTATACTAACCATATTTTGACCGAGCGTCTGCCCAATCTCCTTAATCGCCCTCTCCTTGTTGATGTCACTCCCCGAAATATATTCCATTGTCTTATAATCCTTTGTGGCGGCGAAGGTCTGTTTAATATTATATTTGTCGTCAAGCTGATCCCTAATGTCTACCGAAACGGCAATATTTACATTGTAGGTAACCTCATCCGTATTGGTTCCGAAAGAGACAGGGGCATGCGTATAACCGACAATCTCCCCCTTTAGAACAAGGTCGGCCTTGTCCCCCTGAACCACTTTCAAGCGGCCGTCAACAAGAAACTCTCTCCTGATGGCCGCTGTAATGAGGGTATCAAGATTATCCTCCTTGGTCTTATTCTCCATGATAGGGATCGATATTGTTTTAAACTTGGTGGGAAGCGCCCTCCCACGCCCGACTAGCGTATAACCGCAAGCGTTCAGAGAAATGGCTGAAGAGAGGACGAGAAGGGAGATGAGACCCCTTACTAACCCTTTTCTATAGATATCTTTCGTATAATTAAACATTATGTAATTCTACTCTATAGTAGCGCTTTTAAGGTAAAAAATTTTCTCCATAAACCATTTAGCGGATGTAGTAGAATGGAGGAAACAAAAAAACTTTGTCCTAGTGTTTAGTTGCCTAAGTCTGCGTAGTATCAAGACCGAGAATTTGGCGCGACTGGCACGAAGACAACCGCAGCCATAGCAGGGCCTATGGCGAGGATTGACGACAAAGCCGGGCGTGTCAAAGGCCGGTCGACTACAGCAAGATTTAGGCAATTAAGCACTAACCAAGATGAAACCAAAGAAAAATTATACCTGCCAATCATGCGGAGCGAAGTCCCCCAGTTGGCTCGGGAGATGTCCCGAGTGCCGCGAATGGAATAGCTTCGTTGAAGAGATAGAAAATGCCGCCCCTAAAGGGAGGGTCATTATAGATGGGGGGGAGAAGGCAAGACCGACAAAGCTGAAGGATATTAAGGGGGATACTCAAGATCGCGTTTATACCGGGATAAATGAGTTTGACCGTGTCTTGGGAGGAGGAGTAGTTCCCGGTTCCCTCGTTCTTATAGGGGGCGACCCGGGGATAGGAAAATCGACCATTATGCTTCAGGTCTCCCTTAACCTATCGGATGCCGGGGAGAAAATATTATATATAAGCGGAGAGGAGTCGAAGGAGCAGGTTAGAGGTAGAGCGGAACGAATTGGGGAGGGGAAGGGGGAGTTATATATACTCTGCGAAACATATATGGAAGAGATTATCCCCCATATCGATCAGATTAAACCAAGCCTCATCGTTATCGATTCTATCCAAACCCTTTACACATCGCAGATAGAATCATCCCCGGGGAGCGTAAGTCAGGTTAGAGAGGTTACGGCCCAGCTCCTTCAGATATCAAAAAAGAGGGGCATACCTATATTTTTGATCGGTCATGTCACCAAAGATGGGGCGATAGCCGGCCCGAAAATACTTGAGCATATGGTCGATACCGTCCTCTATTTTGAGGGGGAACGGGGCAATTCTTACCGAATCCTAAGGGCAGTTAAAAACAGGTTTGGGCCGGTAAATGAAATAGGTGTCTTCGAGATGGACAGCATCGGCCTAAAAGAGGTCACAAACCCTTCCGCCCTATTCCTGTCTGATAGACCGACTGCTGTATCAGGGTCTCTGGTAACAGCCGCCATGGAGGGGACACGCCCCATACTGGTCGAGATTCAGGGATTGGCCACGCCGTCAAACCTTGGGATGGCCAGGAGAAATGTTATCGGAACCGATTCAAACCGCGTATCCCTCTTGATTGCCATACTTGAAAAAAGGATCGGGATACACCTAACCGCTATGGATATATTTATAAACATTGTCGGAGGTATGAACGTGTCGGAACCATCGGCCGACTTGGCCATAATTGCTGTCCTCGTCTCAAGTGCCAAGGATATTCCTGTGGATCCTGAGACGATTGTCATGGGGGAGGTTGGACTTTCGGGAGAGGTGAGGAGCATTCCTCAGGCAGATCTGCGTATCTCCGAGGCCTCAAAACTTGGCTTTAAGAGGTGTATTCTTCCTAAAAAGGGAAAAGGTAACTATAAAAATAAAGGGATGGAACTTACAGAGGTATCTACAGTATCGGAATGTATGGAATATCTCTTTAAAGGGATTAAGAAGGGGAATTGGTAGCGGGGGGAGGATTCGAACCTCCGACCTTCGGGTTATGAGCCCGACGAGCTACCAGACTGCTCCACCCCGCGATATCTTTGTATTCTATTTTTTAGTTCAGATTAAGTCAAGCTTATACTCTTCTTTTATCCCTTAATCTTAGAAAAAACCATAATAAAGAGCAATCCGCTTGCTTTTGCCCCCCCCATTTTCTACAATATCGGAACAATGAAGGGATTGGTTTTGATTGCGCCGTATCTTAAAAGGCGGGTCTTGCTTCTTATATTCACCTCCCCTATTTTGCCCGATTCCGCTAAGTTCTGCAGGGCACCAACGTCAATAAACTTCCTCTATCTAAAAGATAAGAGGTAAAACAAATTATATAGGTAAATATCATGGGTTTTAACTGCGGCATCGTTGGGCTCCCCAATGTCGGAAAATCAACGCTCTTTAACGCCATCACCTCGGCCGGTGCCAAGGCATCCAATTTTCCATTTTGCACCATCGACCCTAACGTCGGAATAGTTAAGGTTCCTGATTACCGACTCGACAGGCTGACAGAGCTGGTTAAACCGGAGAAGACCATTCATACCTCAATGGAGTTTGTTGATATTGCCGGTCTGGTCAAAGGGGCCAACAAGGGAGAAGGGCTTGGGAATAAATTTCTGGCTCATATTAGAGAGGTAGATGCTCTGGCCCATATCGTCCGCTGTTTTGATGACGATAATATAATCCATGTCCATGGGAAGGTCTCCCCCAAGGAGGATGTAGAAATAATAAATTCGGAACTTATACTGGCCGACCTTGAAACAGTTGATAAACGCCTAAAATCTGCCTCCAAGATGTCGCGTATCGGAGACAAGAAGAACGCAGAGCTGGCCACAGTCTATAAGAAGGTCTACGAGGGGCTGGAAAAAGGACTTCGGGTAAAGCAGATAGGTTTAACGGCTGATGAGTCGGAGGCTATAAGGGATCTCCACCTCCTGACCAATAAGCCCCTCTTCTATGTGGCCAATATGGATGAGGATTCTCTAACAAAAGGGAATAAATATGTAGAGGAGCTCAAAGCCCTGGCCGATGCCGAAGGGTCTCCCATGGTATCAATATGCGGCCAGCTTGAGGCAGAGATAGCCGAGTTAGATGGGGAGGAAAAGATTTCATTCCTGAAGGATTACGGGTTGGAGGCCTCGGGGCTCGACCAGATGATTAAGGTTGGCTACAAGATGTTAAACCTTATCACCTTCCTTACCGCCGGAAAACAGGAGGTTCGGGCCTGGACAATCCAAAACGGATTCCTTGCCCCGCAGGCAGCCGGAACAATCCATACCGACTTTGAACGGGGATTCATCAAGGCCGAGGTTATCTCCTACGACGACTATATTGCCTGCAGGTCAGAGGCAGCCGTTAAGGAAAAAGGGCTTATGAGACTTGAGGGAAAGGAGTATGTTATGAAGGATGGGGACATAGTCCACTTTAAATTTAACGTCTGATACGAAGTCGCATTCAAACGCTAACTGCGTTGGCTCCCTTGCTTTGAATGTTAGGTGGTGATAGTATTCTGGTGTAGGTTTCAGTGACTTGTCATAGTAACCATTTCTTAAGGAGTAGTATTATGGGCACGGACAAAGATGTGGCAAAAATAGCCTATGAATTGTGGTTAAAAAACGGCTGCATCCATGGAAAAGATTGCGAGCATTGGCTTGAAGCTGAAAAGATTGCAGGGCAGGGTCAAGCCGTTGTAAAGAAGGCTAAGCCGAAATCACCCCCTAAAAAGCCCAAGACAAAAAAGAAGACCCCATAGGGGACAGAAGAAATCGTCCCCACGAACAAAAGGTAAACAATAGAATTTATAACAACCCCCTTAATCCCCCTTTGTTAAGGGGGAAGTCTGTTGTGCCCCTCTTTAGCAAAGAGGGGTCAGGGGAGATTACTTGGCCAGTTTAAATGTAACCTTTACCGGTGTGCCGTTTTCGGGGAGGATATCTCTCTTGACCCTAAATTTTCTTTCCCTA
>JAHJSF010000004.1 GCA_018830405.1 Nitrospinota bacterium
GGTTGCCTTTTCAGCTACCTTAAGTTTTTCTTTACAGGCCTGTATCCATAGTTGCAGGGGCATCCCGTACCCCTGCTCCGTTAGGGATAGTTTTGATAGTGCCTCAATTCGGTATCCTTTGAATCCGCAGAATGAGTCGGTTAGATTAAAATCAGTAATGCGGTTTATGAGTTTAGTTATCCTCATATTTATATCTTTTCTGTCGGCCGGTGGGGGGGAGTTGTCTGCGTAGTCGACGAGGTAACGGCTCCCAGAGAGGATGTCGATATCTGCTAAACCAGAGAAGAAGTCAGGTATTAACTGCGGTTCATGCTGATCGTCGCAGTCCATTGTTACAACCCGCTTGTATTTATTGTCTATAGCATATCGGAATCCGTCTATTAGGCTTTGGCCGTAACCAATGTTTTTTTCATGGGTTATTATTGTAAGCCATTCCTTGACGGGTAACTTTGCAGATGAGCCGTCATCGGAGCCATCGTTAACAACCAATATGTCGGCCTTGGTGTAGAAATGTACCTTTTCTAATATGCTCTCTATTGTCTTTACTTCGTTGTATAGGGGAATGACTACTATATCTTTGTGGCAACAGGGCATAATTACCTATGGGGTGTGTGTGGCTAATTATTCCTCAAATGATACTTCAACGAGAAAGAGACCTTTTCCATCATAAATGTGATGGCTATGACTGAATCTCTGTAAAATACGTCCCCATTATATACATATACCGGCCTAGCCTCAACAACTTTGTAAGGGGATAAAATTTGTTTGTCCCCGCTTCTTACTTATAATGTATAGATTAAAGCCAATATTGCCAGGGGATAGATTATGCGGTCAGAGGTTGTTCTGCTGAGGTGTGAGAGTTATGAGTATGAGACGGTAAGAAGGGCCGTTTCGAGAGGAATAGCGCTTTTGGGGGGGATTGATAAGTTCGTATCTCCCAAAGAAAAGATTCTCCTTAAGCCCAACCTGCTCATAGCCGAGCCCCCCGAGAAGTGTGTGACGACCCACCCGGCTGTTTTTAAGGCTGTCGCTCAAATATTTATTGAGGGGGAAGGGAATGTTGTCTGGGGAGATTCCCCTGCGGTTGGAAAACCGGACAAGGTTGCCGCTAAAGCCGGTTTGATGGAGGTGGCTAGGGAGCTTAATGTTGCTCTCGCCGACT
The DNA here is from genome assembly GCA_018830405.1 of Nitrospinota bacterium. Taxonomy (GTDB): domain Bacteria; phylum Nitrospinota; class Nitrospinia; order UBA9942; family JAHJSF01; genus JAHJSF01. Next base: position 1,163 of record JAHJSF010000004.1, read on the forward strand.
TTCAGAATGGGGAGGATATCTTCTATGATGAGGCGGTTCAGAACAAGAGATTTCATATTGCCAAGGGGGCGCTTGATTGTGATGGGATAGTCAGCATTCCTAAGTTAAAAACCCATGGTTTACAGCGTTTCACCGGTTCGATTAAGAATCAGTTTGGTTGTATTCCGGGGACACTGAAGGCGGAATGGCATCTGAGGATTCCCGATGCCACCGATTTTGCCAAGATGTTGGTTGACCTTAATGCCTATCTCCGTCCGAGGTTATACATTATGGACGGGGTTATAGGGATGGAGGGGAACGGCCCGAGAGGGGGAACGCCCAAGCCTATGAATTTTATCGCTATATCGGCTGACCCGGTTGCCCTCGATGCAACCATCTGCCGTATCATGGATATAAATCCCGAGTATGTCCCTACGACAGTTTTTGGCCGAGAGAGCGGCCTGGGAACACACCTTGAAGCTGATATAGATATTTTGGGGGACAGGATTGATGATTTCAAAGAGACTAAATTTAATATCGAGAGACGGCCGGTAAAGGTCTTCCGAGGGAGCATTTTGTCCAAGACGCTTAACGCGCTCTTTCTAAAACTTCCCACCATAGAGGCTGAAAAGTGCACCAGGTGCGGTTTGTGTAACAGTGTCTGCCCGGTTGACCCATCGGCAGTCAGGTGGGTTGATGATAACCGAGATGATCCTCCGTCCTATGACTATAAGGCGTGTATTAAGTGTTACTGCTGTCAGGAGCTTTGTCCCGAAGGGGCGATATATCTAAAAAGGCCTGTTGTCAGGAGGGTGCTGGATAAGTTGTTGGGGTGATGACATCTCTTTTGTTCAGTCCAATATGTTGAGTATCTCTGTTAGTCCTCTCTTAACAGTGTCGAGTTTCTTTACTATATTTTCTTCCTCTTCCTGGCTAAGGTTGGTTCCCCTGAGTATCCTTTGAGCCCCCTTGATTGAGTATTTTTCTTTATAGAGGAGTTCTTTTATCTGAAGCACCTTGGCCACATCTTTCTTCCGGTAGAGCCTTCTCCCATTATCCCCCTTGTCGGGACTAAGCTCCTTAAACTCCGATTCCCAATATCTTAGAACGTGCGGTTCCAGATCGGCGATCTTGGCCACCTCGCCTATCTTGAAGAACATCTTATCCGGTATTGAATTTTTATTCATAAAATGTGCCTAATTAGACATTGTCTTTTCCACGATTGGCTTAAACCCGACACTTTTAAGGTAGGTTATTTTTTTGTCGATGATCTTTTTATTATCTTCGGAGTATATGACAACTTGATGACCAATCGTAGTCTTCTTTTTCCCTTTTTCTATTATCCCCTTTAGATTTAAGGATTTTCCGACACTTAAAATATCTGTAAACCTGCTTTTTACGAAAGACTCCTCACTTTCTATGTCGAGGGAATTCTTTTTCTTTACGGCCGTATAAGCTATGTTCTGGTCGGCCAAGGCCTTTTGAATCTTTTTAAACTGATCCGCATTGATATTTTTATAAGAAATTTTGTAAGTATCTAGGATTGTGGGGATCTCTCTTATAGCTGTTTCATACCCAAGATTGTCTAATTTGTCCTTTAGGGATACGGCGTTAGATTTAACGGTGAAGGTGGCTATCTTAATCGTGATATCTTTCTTTTTTAACTCGGCAGGTTTCCTTTCTTCCGGCAGCGGGGCTGTTTTCCCCTTGGCAGGTTTAATAATCTCCTCAGCCTTTTCTATTTGTTTGGGTGTTTCTGTTTCAACTGCCGGTAAGTTTGGTTTTGGGGGCTCTACTGATTCCGGGGGTCTTTGCGGTTGGGCATCCTCTAAGTCGGGGGTGTCTCCTTCTTTAGGTGTCTCTTTTATCTCAAGCGCCGGCAAGTTTGGTTCAGCGATAACGTATGTAGGCGGTGTTTCTGCCGGAGGGTTTTTCTGGCTGATAAGGTTCCCAAAGAAAGGGATAACATTTTCACTTATGTATGAGTATCCGAGGTAAGGCCCGACAATTAGTGCGGCGGCCAAGATAATATAGAAAAACGGAAAGCTATGGTTTTTCCCCATAATTTTTCTGTCGGAGTAATATTTGGCCCTAAGGCCATGGTATTTTTTTAACAGGTTGAGGGTAATCATCGATTTGGCTCTTTATTGCCGGTAAAGATTGGTTTATGTCTACTCCCTTGAGTTGCCGAAGATTCTAAGCAGCATAAGGAAAAGGTTGATGAAGTCGAGATACAGAGTTAAGGCGCCGATTATTGAGGCCTTTCTGAGGACGGCGGCATCAAGGTTTCCCGGTTGGGTCACGGCCATATCTTTAATCTTTTGGGTGTCATAGGCGGTTAGACCGACAAAGACAAATACGCCTATATAACTGATCATCATATTAAGCTGGCTGCTCCGCATAAACATATTTACGACTGAGGCAATGATAATGCCGAAAAGCCCCATCATGAAAAACCCCCCCAGCGAGGTTAGATCCTTCTTGGTGGTCCAACCGTAAAGGCTGAAGGCCCCGAATGTGGCCGCGCAGATAAAGAAGGTGTTGAAGATGGATGTCCTGGTATAGACAAGAAATATAGAGGACAAGGTTATCCCGTTGAGGGCAGAGTACAAGAGAAATAGGTTTGTGGCGGTTGAGGCCTGAATCTTATTTATCATGCCGCTCAGATAAAATACCAGTCCAAGTTCGGCTATTATAAGCATAATCAGGATAGCGCTGTTCCCAAATATCATATTAATCATGCTCTGTGACGTAGATACGTAAAAGGCGATAAATCCGGTCACGCTCAATCCTATCGCCATCCAGTTGTAAACGCTCCTGACATAACTATTTACAAGTGTTACCTTTGCATCGCTTGATATGTTGTACTGATTCATTTTTCCATCTCCTTAAAGTTTTTGGGTGATTTATTTTACTATTATATCATGTGTTTAGTGCTTAATTGCATAAATCTTGCTGTAGTCGACCGGCCTTTGACACGCCCGGCTTTGTCGCCAATCCTCGCCATACAACCCCCTTATTCCCCCTTAACAAAGGGGGATGGGGGGTTGTATGCTACGGTTGTCTTCGCGCCGGCCACACCAAATTCTCCTCTTGATACTGACGCAGATTTATACAACTAAACACTGGGCGTGTCCAGATTTTATAATTATCGATTACCTGTTCGTGCTGTATAATATCCCAATGCGTTGATGGCAAGTTAGTTGCCCTTCCCATTGGCCGTTTATCTATAGTAGGAGGATGTTCCTATTTTTTTACAACAAGGAGGATAAAAATGGTTAGACGGGTATCTGTTGTGCTGGCGCTTTTCTTCTTTTTCTTCTATTTACCACAATTGGTTTCTTCCGAGGTAACCGAAATAAAACCGGGCCTCTGGGAGATCACCACAACTACCAAGATACCCGGTATGCCTATAGGCATGGGCGGGTTCACCATGGAACAATGCTATACCGAGAAGGATGTAAATGACTCTAAGGGGATAACACCCAAAGGTGATAATCAGAATAACTGTAAGACGAAAAACTACAAGGTTTCCGGAAATAAGATTAGCTGGACACTCGTTTGTACAGGGGAAACACTTGTTACATCCGAGGGGGAAATGACTATTACACCTACAAGTTACAGCGGTAATATGAAGACAACGACCGGCGGTATGGTCATGAACCAGACAATTAAGGGAAAGCGTATCGGGGCCTGTAAATAAGGGATTCCCGGCTGCTACTAATATGTACGAAAAGATTTCAGCTAACTACGGCAAGATATTTAAATTTAATCAGGCTGTAGTTGACTTTATGGATAGCTATGTTTCGGCTAACTCCAATATCCTCGATATAGGCTGCGGGGCGGGAAGGTATACGGATGCCTTGGTCAAGCTGGGGCATACCGCCATAGGGATAGACCCAGATAGTGAGTCGA